>JBAXXB010000089.1:0-14581 GCA_037128115.1 Bacteroidota bacterium | reverse complement strand
CTGGAGCAGATCAACGAAGCCATTCTGCGTTATGCCGAATTAAGGAAAGAGGATTCAGCCCTGTACTTTGCGGCCCTTACACTTGGGTTTCCGCATAGTTTAGACCCGGCTGAAAATGTTGTGGAAATAAAAGTTGGCAACGTAGTGCATGAGAAAGAACTTAATAATCAACGGAATAACCTGCTTGAATTTCTGCGGGATGAATTGAAAAATGACTTTCTAACGTTGAAAGTAACGGTCACCGAGCAGATCCAGGAAACAAAAAAATATATGACTGACCGGGATAAACTGGATGCCATGGCAGCCCAGAATCCTAATGTGAACAAGCTCAGGGATCAGCTCAACCTGGAACTGGACCTGTAAGAGTGCCTGAAGTGCCTGAAGTGCCTGAAGTACTTTGAGTGCCTTAAGTACCTAGAGAGATAAAAGTGCTGGAGCTATGATTCCTAGTGCTTAAATAGTTAATTTTTCCCCGGTGAATAGAAGCCCTCAAAAAAAGCGAAAAGTATATGCCCTGGGTGAAACTGTCTTAGATATGGTTTCGGAAGGTGGATTTGCATTCAGGGCAATCCCGGGTGGTTCAGTTCTGAATGCTTCAGTTTCACTGGGCAGGATGGGAATTGATGTTACATTGCTTAGCGAAATAGGTGCCGACAAAGCAGGTGATCTTATTGCTGAATTTCTGGAGAATAATGCAGTGCATGCTGATTTGTGCACCCGGCTGCCGGGCTATAAAACCTCCCTGGCCTTGGCTTTCCTCGACGGTGAAAAGAAAGCTTCGTATTCATTTTACCATGATTCTCCCGTTGAACTTGCCGGGGCTAAAGTCCCGGTTTTCCAAAAAGAGGATGTTCTTCTTTTTGGATCTTTTTATTCGGTAAAGCCCGATCGCAGGGCTTTTGTACTTAAGGTGCTTCAGAATGCGATGGAGGCTGGATCGGTAATTTATTACGACCTTAACATCCGTAAAGCCCATAGTGTTGAAATGAGCATGCTACTTCCCTCATTTATCAATAATATGTCCGTGGCTACAATAGTTAAAGGCTCAGACGAAGACTTTTTGGAGCTGTTTGGATTGTCTGATCCACTGGCAATTTATGAAAAAGTGAGCCGGTACTGTAAAATCCTGCTCATAACCTATGGTTCAGGGCCGGTACAGGTATTTACCCATGGTTTCAGCAAATCGTATGATGTTCCTGCAATTGTCCCCGTTTCGACTATAGGGGCAGGCGATAATTTTAATGCTGGCTTTATATACGGGCTTGCTGCAATTGATGCTGCCGGAGGTGAACTTGCCGACCTTCCTGTAGCTGAAATGGACCTTTTGGCAGGGTATGGTATTGCTTTTGCTGCCGAAACCTGCCAGAGGGAAGAGAACTTTGTTGACACCAGGTTCAATTCTGATTTTCACAAGCCACAGATTTAGTGTTACTTTGTATCTTCTTTATTACAGAATTCTAATCCCATGAAACAAAAAATAGCAAAATTTATTTTAAAGCTGATCGGGTGGAAGGTGATCATCAATATGCCCCCTGATACCCGGAAATTTGTGACTATGATGGCTCCTCATACCAGCAACTGGGATTTCCTGTTAGGCTGGCTGGGATATATGTCGATTGGCGTTGATTCGAAATACCTGATCAAAAAGGAAGCTTTTGTTTTTCCCCTGGGCGCACTTTTATCTGCCATGGGTGCAATCCCGGTCGACCGGAAAGCCAGTACCAACATTGTGATTCAGGTTGGGGAAATGTTCAAAAAAGCGGATAGCCTTGCCATTACCATTACCCCTGAAGGAACCCGCAGCCTGAACCGTACGTGGAAACGTGGTTATTATTACATCGCCGAGCATGCCCATGTTCCAGTAGCATTCGGATTTCTTGATTACAGCACGAAAACAGGGGGCATTGGTGGTACTCTTATGCCTAGTGGGGACTACGAAGCTGATTTAAAAATAATTGAAGCCTTTTATGCGGATAAAAAAGCCAAATTCCCCGAAAAATTCAGCCTTAGTCCCATGTACCGCAAATAGTTAGCCATAGCCGGATGGTATTCCTGCATTTTCCCTTTGCTGCCGAATAACCTGAAATAAACGATTCATTTACACCTGTATTGAAAATTAAAAAATAACCTGGGAGAGCGATTCGATCACACTGTTTGATCTCAATTAAATACTTTATAGTTTTTCGTTCCTCGGTTAACTCTAATCCCTATAGCTGCCGAAAGAGAATCTTGCCAGATAAACTTAATCTTTAGCTGATTTTGCGTCCAACGATCAACTGCTGAATCGAATCCTAACCTGATTAAAAAGAATAATAACCCTATGCAACTTCTTACCCCTTCCCATTTTTCGGATTATGAACTTATTGATTCAGGAGGTTTTGAAAAGCTGGAGCGTTTCGGCCAGTTTGTGTTGGTGCGACCCGAGCCACAGGCTATCTGGAATCCTTCGATGAGCATGGCGGAATGGGATAAAATGTCGGGGGCGGCTTTTAAACTCGAGAAGAACGATTCGGAAAAAGGACGATGGATATTAAAGAAAGGCATGCCGGAGCAATGGAGGCTCGCCTATTCCTATAAACAGATGAATTTCAGCATGCGGCTGGGCCTGACTTCTTTCCGCCATATCGGGGTTTTCCCTGAACAGGCGCCGAACTGGGATTTTATTTACGACCAGGTGATTGCTTCGAAAGTGGATCGTCCGAAGGTGCTTAACCTTTTTGCCTATACCGGAGCGGCTTCACTGGCGGCCCGCGCGGCGGGGGCAGAGGTGGTACATGTCGATTCGGTTAAACCGGTAATAAGCTGGGCGCGCGAAAATATGGAAAACAGCCAGCTTTCCGATATACGTTGGGTGGTGGAGGATGCTCTCAAATTTGTTCAGCGCGAAGTCCGCAGGGGCAATACCTATTCAGGGATTATATTGGATCCGCCGGCATACGGGCGTGGAGCCGACGGTGAAAAATGGATACTCGACGACAACCTGAATGAAATGATCATGCTTTGCAGCAAATTGCTGCAGCCCCTGAACAGCTTTTTAATTTTGAATATGTATTCAATCGGATTCTCGGCTCTTGTAGGTAATAACCTGGTTAATAGCTACTTTAATGTGGGGACAGCCAGCGATTTCGGGGAATTATATCTTCCTGATCGCTTTGGCAAGAAATTGCCCCTGGGTACGTTTTTGCGTTTCAGCAGGTAAAACTTTGCCTGCTTGTTTTCCTGTACAGGTGTTTACGTACTCCTTTTCCAGGCGAAGTGGTGAGATTTTTGGTCACTGAATAAATACTATTGCTGGTTTCGGGTCTCAACAGTGTACCTCATCCTATTTCCCGCTTTCAAAACTCCCGCTAGCGATCAGTTGGTCGTACATTTCGCTCCTCGACCTGTGGTATACCAGTATGGTATAGGTATTTCTTGTTTCGGAATGATTACCCTCCACCCAGGTGGCATCACCCGCTTTAGAGTGATTTGGAAGCATTACATATAGATAATTGTAATAGCCCTGCTTGAAAAGCAGGGCAGCTTCGTATCCCTTGCGCCGGTAATTATACTGCATTTTATTTTCCGGGGTGTATTGCCAGCAATTAAATCCTCCGGCTACATAAAGGTTGCCTTCGACTATAGGTGCTTCGAAGGGCAGGAAAAACTTCACCATGGCATATTCCCCGTAATTTGAAACCGAAGGCTCATCGTCGGTCTTCAGCAAGAATTTCCCGTTGATATCGTCATCGATCGCATATTGCTTAAATGTGCGTTTTTCGCTTTCCCAGAGTCTTACGTAATACATGGTATCGTCGTAAGTGATTTCTCTCACTCTTTCTGAAAGAAATTTCAGGCTTTTCAGGTCAAATCTCCTGAATTCATTATTGCCATCAAACAGGTTGGTGCCATTGTCGAACGAATAATCCAGCACTTCATTACGCACCATATAGGGTTTGAGGCTGCTGAGGGAGTTATCCCAGCGCCAGTTTTGAAGAATTACGACTTTAATGTCCTGGTAAGGGGAATCAATACGATACCCGCTCGTATTAATGGTAAAATCGACTTCCTGCCTGGTTTCATAGTCATCGGAAGTTCCGGCACGCGCAATTCTCGCGTTGACCGCAACTTTGGGATCGACCACCATAAACCTGCTGGTGAATGCCATTACCTGTTTCCCGTCCGGGTCACGGTAGTATACATTTAACGCGTAATTACCCGATTTCGTCACCCTGAACCTATCGTTCGGGAACAGGAAATCGTAATGCGTGTATGTACTGCGGGTATTAAACGAGGAAAGAAATGTTTCAACCTGGTCTTCATCAGGACCATCCATATATTCATTCGGCCATATATCAGACTTTTCCCAGTCGGCGGTACAATGCTGCACCTGGTAATAGTATTGCCTGAAACTCCCCCTCATATCATCGAAGCCAACATGAAACTGCTCTTCACTGTTCAGGTTAATGATTGGATCGGCAAGTTCGAACCCTGAGCGGGAAAGTTCGACAGCCTGTATATACTTCTGGTACACGTGATTATCGTACCTGGTGTAGTCAGTGGAATAAAAGTCGGTGGTGTCGGGAGTACTGCCATTTCCTGAAGCACATGAAAATAAAGGAGCGGAGCAGGCCAGGATAAAAACTAAAAGGCCATTAAAATAGCCGTTTTTTAAAAGCCTGCCAGGTAAGAGAAGTTTCATGTTGCAAAAGTAAACGTTAAATGCTTGACTCATTAATAACACAAATGAAAGTTTATTATTATACAGGGTGCTTCTTAAAGGTTTCGCGTGCTGGTTATTAGGGGCTGCGGCACTAAGTATATTTAATGGATTAAATTGTGATTCCGCTGCTTTAGCCTGGTTTTTTATTATTTTAGCCAATTAAAAGCACTTTTCGCAAACACCTGATTTAATTAGCTTACTGATGGATTCGTCACTCCCGAGGATTTCTTTTTGTCTTTTACTTTCCGTGTTGCTGTTTGTATCCTGCCGGCACAGGAAGGAGCCGGTTCTTATGAAACTGCAGGGCGAAACCCAGGGGACATATTATGCCATCACCTATTATGTTAACGACAGTATAAATCTCCAGTCATCCATTGATTCGTTGCTGCACAGGGTTGATTCCACAGCCTCAACCTATAAACCTAATTCCATTATTTCGCGCCTGAATAACAATGACCCAACCGCCAGGGCCGATGCCATGTATGCCGCTATTTTCCAGAAGGCAATGGAAGTCTCCGAAAAAACTTATGGGGCCTTTGATATTACGGTAGGGCCCCTGGTTCAGGTATGGGGTTTTGGCTTCTCGAACCGTATGAAGATGAATCAACATATCGTTGACAGCCTGTTATGTTTTGTGGGCTACCATAAAGTTATGCTCGATAACGGTAAGCTGGTCAAAATAGATCCCCGCATCCGCATCGACTTCAATGCCATCGCCCAGGGCTATACCGTGGATGTGGTTGCCGCCTTCCTTGATTCAAAAGGCTTGCAATCATACCTGGTAGATATAGGGGGAGAAGTCCTTGCACGACGCACCAAACCGGGAGGTGAAAAATGGAATGTAGCCATAGAGAAACCGGGAAAGAATGCCGACGACGAACCTGCGACCCAGGCCGTTGTTTCGCTCCAGGATATGGCTATCTCTACATCCGGCAGTTACCGGAAGTTTTATGAAGAAAACGGGATCCGCTATTCACATACTATTGACCCGGCAACCGGTTATCCCGTAAGACACTCCACCTTAAGTGTCTCGGTGCTTGCAAAGGACTGTATGACCGCCGATGCCTATGCTACTGCATTTATGGTTATGGGAGTCGAAAAAGGGAAACAATACCTGGGTAAGCATCCCAAAATGGATGTCTTTTTTATCTATACAGCGCCTGATGGAAGTTTAAAAACCTTTTATACCAAGGGATTTAAGAAAATACTTGGTAAAGAGCAGTAATTTGTGAAAATGGTTTTCCGGCAATCATTTCCGGGTTTGCCAGGCTCACGGGGAAAGTAACTTCTATGTAGGATGGGTCAATATAGTACAGGCTGTTTTCACTGAACTGGTCTGTGAGATTGAGAGAATCTTTATAATGGACTTCCGTTTTCGGTCTTTCGTTTTTCAGCAGTAACTGCTACAGTTTGAAATAGTAATAAGTCCCAAATAATAAAAATTAATTGTAATCCACATATTATCAACACCCTATGAGATATTTACTTTACTTCTCGTTCTTCCTTTTCGTCAGCCTGGCACAGGCACAGAACAAGGCTATCCAATTAATTCCGCAGGTGGCCGAATTAAAACAAAACCCAGGATTCTTCACACTGACAAATACTGTGTCCCTTGTTTATAATAAGCCAGAAGGTCGTGCTGTAGCCGAAATGCTGGCGCAAAAGCTGAACCAGGCTACCGGTTATCCTATAAAAGCAATGCAGGGCATTAAGGGCAGTATACAGCTTAACCTGAATGCCAAAACTGATACCTTGCTTGGCCGGGAAGGATATGCCCTGGTTTCGTCGGCCAAAGGCGTGGTAATAAGTGCCAACCAGGCTGCGGGTTTGTTTTATGGAATCCAGACTTTATTGCAACTTTTTCCCAAAGAAATTGAAAGTAAGGAAGTTGTGAAGATGAAATGGATAGTTCCTGCCGTGAAAATTACCGATTATCCCCGTTTTGCCTGGCGTGGTCTGATGCTGGATGTGAGCCGTCATTTCTTTACTAAGGAAGATGTGATGCAATACATTGATGAAATGGCCCGGTTGAAATTCAACACCTTTCACTGGCATTTAACGGATGATGAAGGCTGGCGCGTACAGATCAACTCCCTGCCGAAATTAACGGAGGTGGGTGCCTGGCGTGTGCAGCGATATGGCCATTTTGGCGACCGGGAATTCCCTAAACCCGGAGAACCGGCAACCGATGGTGGTTTTTATACCCAGGACGATATCCGGAAGGTGATAAAGTACGCTGGTGAACGCAATATTACCATTATACCCGAAATAGATGTTCCCGGTCATAGCATGGCCGCTATTGCATCCTATCCTGAGCTGAGCTGCAAAAAGGACACGAGTACGCATGTAAGCCCGGGTGTTCCGTTTTCGGAATGGTATGGCAACAATACGTTTAAAATGAATATTGAAAATGCGTTGAATCCCGCTGATGAGAATGTGTACGTTTTTCTGGATAAAGTATTTACAGAAATAGCGGCGCTATTTCCTGGTCAATACATACATGTGGGCGGCGACGAATGCTATAAAGGTTATTGGGCAGAGAATGAAGCCTGCCAGGCTTTGATGAAAAAGCTGGGAATCAGGCATGTGGAAGACCTTCAGGGGTATTTTATGAACAGGGTTGAGGGGATATTGAAATCAAAAGGTAAAAAACTTCTCGGCTGGGACGAGATACTGGATGGCGGAATTTCGCCTGAAGCCACCGTGATGAGCTGGCGGGGCACCAAAGGAGGCATTGAAGCAGCCCGGCTGGGCCACGATGTTGTTATGACACCCACTACTTTCGCGTACCTCGATTATGTGCAGGGTGAACGAACAGTTGATCCACCCATCTATGCAGGCTTGCGCCTGGAGAAATGTTACAGTTTCGAGCCGGTTCCTGAGGGTGTGAATGCAAAATACATACTTGGCGGGCAGGGCAACCTCTGGACCGAGCAAATACCTACTCTTCGTCACGCCCAGTATATGACATTTCCGCGTGCGTGGGCCTTGTCGGAAGTATACTGGTCGCCTAAGGAAAGCCGGAACTGGGTCAACTTTGTTCAGCGTGTCGAAACCCAGTTTGAACGCTCCGATGAAGCCGGAATCAACTACTCCAGAGCTATTTACGATGCTATTATAAAAACCAGTCTCCAAAATGGGAAGTTGCTCTTGACTATGGACGCAGAAATCCCCGGCCTGGATATTTACTATACCATTGATGATGCCATGCCCGACAGTTACACTGCGAAATATTCCGGGCCTGTGCTGCTTCCGGCGGGTCCCATAACCCTGCGCGTGATCACCTACCGCGACGGGAAACCTATCGGCCATCTTATTACCCTGAAAAGGGAAGAACTCGAAAAAAGAGCTGCCAGATAGAAATTGGATAGGACACTATAATTCGCGAAGCCCAGTGATTGTTGATACTGGAAATTGCAGAAAGATATGAATTCCTGTTTTTAGGCTATTACCCAGAATATGCCTGGAAATCGATTTAATACAAGCACCTGCAAATCAGGTGAATTAATACCGTGCAAATAAAGTATGATTATATTAGATAAACCCTACATCTCGGATTTTCTTCTCAGAACTCTCTCGGATAACCAGGTGCCGGTCATCCAAACTAACGTAATAGATGAATTAGCGATAGCCACGAATCTGAACCTGGTTTCGGAAGCGGAGGCCATCACAATCTTCGGAACGGAAAACAGCAAATTGCTATATACCAATTCCGAAAATTCTATCTCCTGGATCGAGAATAACCTCCCGCACACCAACCTGCCCGGGAAGATCAAGTTGTTTAAAAACAAGATCATCTTCCGTGATTTAGTGCATGATCTTTACCCTTCTTTCTTCTATAAAGGCATTAAAACCAAAGAGATAGAATACCTGGATGTTAGCCGGTTTCCCCTCCCTTTTATTATTAAACCCGCTATTGGCTTTTTTAGCCTTGGGGTGTATAAGGTTGAAGCATTAGGGGAGTGGGAGGGAACCCGCCTGGCAATTCAAAACGAAATGGAACAGATCAAGGATCTCTATCCGCCCGAAGTGCTGTTTACAGGTGAATTTATAATTGAAGAATGTATAAACGGGGACGAATTTGCCGTAGATTGCTATTTCAATGATGCGGGTAAAGCCGTCGTTCTGAATATCATGAAACATATCTTTTCTTCGGGCAAGGATGTTAACGACCGTGTATATATTACTTCCAAGGAAATTATTGAGAGTTACCTGGGCACCATCACCGAATTCCTTTCTGAAATTGGCAAACGGGCAGGTCTGCGTAATTTCCCCGCCCATGTGGAGGTTCGTATCGACGCTGATGGATTGATTGCTCCTATCGAGGTAAATCCACTCCGTTTTGGCGGCTGGTGTTCCACTCCCGAACTGGCCTGGTATGCCTTTGGAATTAACCTGTACGATTATTTGTTCCGGCAGGAGGAACCGGACTGGAATGCCTTGCTGAAAGGACGGGAAGAGCTGATTTATAGCAATATTGTTTTGAACAACAGTACAGGGACCGAAGGGAAGAACATCCGTTCTTTTGATTATGAAAAACTTCTCACCCGCTTTGAAAAACCCCTGGAACTGCGTAAAGCGGATTTCAGGAAATTTCCTCTTTTCGGATTTCTGTTCTGCGAAACAAGGGCTTCAAACTTCCAGGAACTCGAGATGATACTGATGTCGGATCTGAAGGAATTTGTTGAATAGTGAATCTGGACAATAAAGACAAAATGGTCTTAGCTAATCACATTCTTCGATCACCGTTTTCTTGTTTTTAATTTTCTCGTCGCGAACCACTTTCAGTAATTCCCTGATTTTAGTTCGCTTTATGGCTACGTAAGCAAAAAAGTCTTTCACTTCAATCAGCCCGATCTCTTCTTTTTTTAGCTGGCCTTTCTGCGTCAGGAAGCCTACAATGTCGACTTTGTTGAGCTTGTCTTTTTTCCCTTTGCCTATGTATAATGTTCCCCATAAAGGTTTTGGGGGAAGTATGCGATCATCAGGCAGGGCCAGGATTTTGAGCTCATCCTTTATATACGCCGGCACCGATTCGTCTTCACTCAGTATCAGGTAGGAGTCACCTTCGGCATTCATCCTTGCCGTGCGCCCGTTTCGGTGAATATAGCCTTCTTCGTTAGACGGGAGATGGTAATGTATCACATGTTTCACATCGGGTATATCCAGCCCCCGCGAAGCCAGGTCGGTGCAAACCAGTATGTTGCAGCTTCCGTTCCTGAATTTACCCAGCACCCGCTCCCTGATATGCTGCTCAAGCCCCCCATGGAAATATTCATTTACCACCTGGCTATCTGTCAGCGATTCGCTTACACGCTTGGCAGCATCTCTATGGTTGCAGAACACAAGGGTAGATTCACCACCCAGGTGGCACAACAGCTGAAATAAGGCCGATAGTTTATCCTTATGATCGGATTTCACTATATTACAAGTCAGTCCTTCAGGAGGCAGGTTTTCATTCAGGTAATCCAGCACATAGGGATCCTCAATGCCTGTGAAAGCTGGAATCTCGGCTGCCCGTGTAGCTGAGGTCAGTATGCGTTTGTGAACAGCTGATAAGGTCTGGATTATGGATGACATTTCTTCACGGAATCCGAGTTCAAGAGATTTGTCGAACTCATCGAGCACCAGGGTGTGAATACCTTCGGTCGTGAAATTACCCCGGGAGATATGATCGAGGATCCTGCCGGGGGTTCCTATCAGTATCGCAGGTGGTTCCACCAGGTTATTCTGTTCAATGCTCATTTTATGCCCGCCATAGCAGCAACTAACTTTCAGCCCGGTATTCATTGTTCGGAAAACCTGATCGATCTGGAGGGCTAATTCACGCGATGGGGTCAATACCAGGGCCTGTACTTTGCCGTTTCCGGTTACCAGCCGTTGAAGAACGGGAATCAGGAATGCCAGTGTCTTTCCCGAACCGGTCGGTGAAAGCAGTATGATATCTTTATGATGGCTGATGGCTTCAATGGATGCCAACTGCATGGTATTGAGCACTTCAATATTAAGGGAGGTGAGTATTTTTTTAATCAATTTGGGGATTTGTATTTTCTGCGAAGGTAGGCAAAATGGTGGCGTAATCTTAATTGCTTTTTACCCTTTCCAGGTTGGTGTAGTAATCTTCGAAACCTGGCTTAAAATATCAGCTGGTTCAAACTGCTATGGGAATGAACTGCACCACAGCAGAATATGCTTTTATGACGGTATGTATAAAACAAAAGGCTGTCGTTTCCGGCAACCTTTTGGCTTTTTTTTTTGAATCATATGCACCCGCTTACAAAAGTCAAACTTTACAACAGGCTTAACTGACCATCGTCTTTTGTGGTTTTAGGCCGGCGCCCCCTTGCCTTTTTGTCACTATTGATCTGTATGTTCCTGTATTGCTTGTATTTAAGCCCAATATACCCTAATTTGAAAAACACATATGTATTAGTCTTATCGAGTTTCAGGTTCGAGAGGATATTTTTATCGGTTGTCTTCCTGAATTTGTTGACATACAGAGCAATGTCTGAAATGTGTTTGGGTTCGGGGGATGATTCCAGGAATTCCTTTACCAGTTCCTTAATGGTTCCTGTCTTGATTAAATCCCATTCCTTGAGAGCGTAAGTACTGGTTTTCCCGATCGCAGCAACTTCTTCTATACTCAGAATAGAAGAACGTAGGGATTCAATATTGGGTGGAATTCGTTTGGAGCGGGTCTTCAGTTCTTTGCAGATTTCGGTCAGTTTCATGGGCCTGCCGACGGCAGCCAGGATGCTGATAATATGTTCTGAAAGTTTGACCAGGGAGTTGCGCCTGAAAATGATATTGGTTTTATCATAACCCAGCCCGAATTCTTCCAAAGCTATACGTTTGCAGATTTGTTTCAGCCTGTCGTTAATAATCTGTCCAGGCAATACAAAATGGTTGAGGTACTCAAAGATATCTATGGGTATATCATTGGTAATACGAACGGAGTTGCGCTCTTCGATATCATTGATAAATGCCTTGAAATCAAATATTTCTTTGTATTTACGGCTTACCAGGTAGTAATGATGGTAATTGTTTTCTATGCTCTGGGTGGATATGAAATAGCGCTGGAAAATCCCTGCAAACACAAGTGAATAAAGTTTCCCGGTATACACAAGATTTTCGCTCTTGTTGATGTGATCCACCAGTTCCTGGTTAATAACAATAATCTCTTTCTTCAGGTCCAGACCATAGTCGAAATGCTTGTCGATGTTCACAAACCGATGGGATATCTTACTTACTGCAGCGAATACCTTATCAGGCACTTTCTGTGATATCTGCCGCACCCTTTCGCGGGTAATGCTATAATGATCGCCAATGGCCTGTAACGTCCTTTTCTGCGATTTTTCAAGGAACCCGTAATTGTTATTGAAGATATATTGCTCACGATCGTTCAGGATAAAATTTATCATGGTCTGAACATAACTGAACAGTGGAAATTCCTTCGAAATAAATGCGTCTTTATAGGTTTCAGTAACTTCGGAAGGAACCTTGAAATTTACGTAGCAAAACAATTTAAAATCCTCGAAACCAAGTAAAGGTTCGTTCATTCTTAAATCTTCGAGGGTAAGCCCCGATATGGCCAGGTATTTTTTCGACAAGGTTATCAATTCCATATCGGTTTTCAGACCACAATTCCTGATATCACGGAAGGTATTCCGTTCAAGGAAATAATAGAGAATTTTGAACAATGTATCCAGGGAGCCTTCGATGCATACATTTTTTGTCCGCTCCGAAAGGTTTTCCATCCTTTTCAATTCCTCTATATGGTAGTTGATAAGTTTCGATAAGGGGGCCACGGTATTTTTGTTTTAAGGTGTTAATCTACAAATTTAAGCAAATAATTAGTGAAATTTACATAGAAACCATAAAAAATCAAAAATATTTTTTTGAAAGCTGTTTGCATATTTCATAACATATAATTCCATTGGCTATTGACGCATTCAGTGATTCAGCGTGGTTTTTCGACCCTGAAACCGCAAATCCGGGAATGTGGAGGGGTTCGTTGATAAAAGGGATCAGCGAGCCCGATATTCCATGCGACTCGCTGCCAATCAATATGATACCGGGTCGGGTGAATGTTTTCTGGGTAATGTCCGGACCTTTGAGAAGTGCACCAAAAACAGGGATATCCGGGGGCAATTCCCCGAAAAAACTGACCAGGTTAGTGTAAAGAATCTTTACTCGGCTGAAGGAACCCATGGTGGCCTGCACCACTTTTGGGCTATACACATCCACGGAATCGGTTGAGCAGATAATCCGGCTTATCCCGAACCAATCGGCAGTACGTATCATGGTGCCCATATTTCCCGGGTCACGGATGCCATCCAGGGCCAGTATCATTTCTGGTTTGCCTCCAGGTTCCGGTAGCTCCGTTTCCGGGATGCCAACAATGGCAAGAACCTTATTGGGCGTCACCAGGTCGCTGACTTTATTAAGTTCTTCTTCCGTAATTTCCTGGACCTCTGTTTTTTTTGATTTAAGACGGGACCAGTTTGTATCAAGCCAATCGCTTGTAGCATAAACCTGGAGGGGAAGCAGCGGACTGCCGAAAAGCTCGCCCACACTTTTTTCGCCTTCCACAATAAAAGCCTTATGTTGTAGACGAAATTTCTTGATTTTCAGAGAGTTGATGTACTTGACCTGGTTGTTTGAAAGCATATTCTCTTTTGTTAAGTTGGGGTAAAAAAAAATCCCGGGTTAAGCCGGGATTAAATTAGCAAAAATATTGCTTTTATGCAGTATGATTATTCAGCGATAACTTCGAAATTGATGGTTACCGAAAGGTCCTTGTGCAGGCGGATATTGGCAGTATAGCTGCCCGTTTCCTTGATGGATTCGCCATCTACATGGATTTTCTTGCGATCGATTTCAATCTTGAATTGATCCTGGAGTGCTTCAGCTATCTGTATAGCATTCACTGAACCGTATATTTTGCCTGTGGCAGCAGCCTTGGCACCGATCTTAACGGTAACGTTTTCGAGCGATTTAGCCACTACTTCAGCTTCTTTGCGGGTTTTCTGTTCCTTGAATGATTTCTGACGGAGGTTCTCGGCATTGATCTTCCGGTTAGGTTCGGTTGCCATTACAGCATGTCCCTGTGGAATAAGATAATTGCGGGCGAAGCCGTCCTTAACAGTTACCACATCGTGTGCGTAACCTAAGTTGGTTACATCTTTTTTAAGAATAATTTCCATTTCGGCCTCCTGTTATTTTAATAAGTCTGCAACATAGGGTAATAACGACAAATGACGTGCGCGTTTAACAGCCTGGGCTACTTTGCGCTGGTACTTGGTGCTTGTACCGGTAAGACGACGTGGTAAAATTTTACCCTGCTCGTTAATAAACTTAAGCAGGAAGTCAGCATCCTTGTAATCAATATACTTGATCCCGCTTTTTTTGAAGCGGCAGTATTTTTTCTTTTTGACATCAACCGTAATGGGAGTCAGGTATTTAATATCCGAATTTCCTTGTGTGGCCATTTTTTTGTTTTTTAAGGGTTACAATTAAGCCTGTACTTTTTCTTCAGCTTTCGCTGCTCTCTTAGCACGACGTTTCTCGCTGTATACTACAGCATGTTTGTCGAGAACAACCGTGAGAAAGCGCAGTATACGCTCGTCACGTTTCAGGGCGATTTCGAAATCGTTGATCAGCTTGCCTTCAGCATGAAATTCAACCAGGTGATAAAAACCGGTCGATTTTTTCTGAATGGGATAAGCTAACTTGCGGAGACCCCAATTGTCTTCGTTAATAATTGTAGCGCCTTTGTCAACAAGGAACTTCTGGAACTTGCTTACCGTTTCCTTCATCTGTTCATCAGATAAAACGGGAGTCATAATGAAAACGGCTTCGTACTGTCTAATCATTTGT
>JBAXXB010000088.1:0-14588 GCA_037128115.1 Bacteroidota bacterium | reverse complement strand
GTGCTGAATCGTTGAAATTTTATTGCGATGATGTGAATACACACCTGTCGGTGACATTTATTTCTGCAAAACCAGTTTCTGTTTCGAGTCTGGAAACCGTAAAATCATCCCGCCGCTGGCGGCATCAGTCGCATTTAAATGGAATAAACCATATAGGTCTGAACCAATATACCGGTGCCATGACTACTGAATGCGATTCATTGCGTTTAACAGGACGGAAGACAGAATTCGCGCTGACGAGTATCCTGAATAAAACGAAACAAATTCTTCCCATTGATCCCTGGGATTACTATCTCAACGGCACTGTTCAACCATCCATATTAATAACAAGCCCGGCGGATCTGGATGTTCCCGATTTTTGCATCTCCTTACCAGGGAATAAGTATTATAGCACTCAGTTTAGGTTCTGCATAGCCATCGACAATCCGGATTACGACCCGCAGAATGGTTCGCAACCTAAATTATTTGGTCCTCTTGGGGATATCATAACCATGCGTTACACTAAACTTTTTGATTCCAATTACCGGATCAAATTCAGCAGAGAAAATCAGGGTTTAAAACTGATATAGAAACTTGTAGAGATTTGGGACGGAAAATTGTGACTGATAAATCCCTTCGGGGGACTATTATAAGCGGATTTCCTTTGGGTGGTACGTTACAATGATTTTCCTCCCATTTCTTTACTTTCTAATTTTTGGGCGATTTGATGCTCAAACAGTTCAGCGCCTCCCAAAGTATAACCCAAACAGATTATACGTTTTCCGGCCTTCACCTATCGCAAATAAAACTTTCCTTATGCTGTCCATCAAAATTGGCGATTCGTTCATTCCTACTGATCCAACAATCAGCCTCCCCCTTGTTTTGCGCTCTCCTCTTTTCGATAATGACCAGGGAAAAACGCCCGGAAGCTTCGTGTTCAATGTTTCGCTCCCGGCTACGCCGGAATTGCGAAAGGAGTTCAAATACGCCCACCGCGCTTCGCGCCTGGGCCGGGCTACAGCTCAACTGCCATTCGTGATCCGGTTCGGATCACTGTACTATACCGGTTCCTGCTACCTCAAAGAAGCGAATGCGACTTCTTACGAAGTCCTATTCACGATCAGAAACGGTGACTTCGCCGCTGAAATCGGCTCAGACACCTTAAAATCGCTGGACCTGGGAGGGGAAAATATCATGACCGGCCTGCTGGCATGGGCAACCCGCAATACCGATGTGGTAATAAGGGAAAACAGAGCTGCTGCCCCTTTTGTCATGCTGATCCCCATTTTTGACCATATCAAACTGGACAACAACTCGACCATGAGCAGCTTCGGGAATACCTTCGTTGCTCCTGTCGCCGGGGCCTACAAAAAACGAATTATCATAACCACCGAAAGAGGTGAAGTCCAGAATGTAAATCTGGAAGTCAAAAAGAATGGTGTCCTGTTTGGGCATTACCCGCTTATTGTGGGCATGGCCATACTGGATTATACCTACACCCTGTTGGCTCATGATATTCTGACATTCGCGGTTTACGCTGAATCGGTCACCAATCGCGACCGTACAGCCGAACTGCTTGAGATAACTATTTTGGCCGAAAGCTGCCTCACCTTAGTAAACGGAAGCCCGTTTGAAGGAATTGAACTTACCTCCCAGGACACTTCGGCTTTCGCCTTGTTCCCCATGGAGAACACTAACCTATTCGACAATTTTCCTAAAGATGAATTTCAAATCGACAATGTGAATATCAGCCAGGTGTATTCTGAAAGTTTCTACATTCAGAATTACTGGAAAGAGGGATGCTTCCCCTATCTGCTTTCAGAAATAAAAAATGGTGAACATGTCGTAGCCATGAATGTCTTTACTCCATTTGTCTACATCAAATTTATTCTGGACCGCATCGCGCTCAAATATAAGTACGAATTGAAAGACTGCCCTTTTTCTACTGATCCCAATTATTTTAACGCAGTGCTTTTTAATGCTTTCGCCGAAAATACCTATCAGAATGACGATGCCAGCATGATAGGGGTAAAACCAACTTTCAACCTTTCCGATCACGTTCCGGACGTACTTATCAGTACGTTCCTGAACGCCATCTGCAAACTGACAGGGACCCGGATCGATGTCGATACCGAATTCAGAACGATTACTTTCGTTCATCTTCGGGCCGTGATCGAATCTCAGGCTAGTGATCCGTTCCCCGGCATTATCACTTCGCCGATGATCGTAACCGTTGAAGATGAATTCAAAGGCTATAAACTTACGTTTAAAGCCGATGGAGACAAATACATAAAACAGAGGATAGTGGAACGCGACCCTAAACATGTGTACAAAGGATCCGTACCGGCATTAAATTATTTGCCTCCAACAGGTAACCAGGTCAATGACCAGTACCTGACGTTGCTGTCAAATGAATTTTATGTGTGGAAATACAGTACTGAACTGTATCACCTGGCCTGGGTATACCACAGCAAAAACTTCTTTCTATCCCTTACCCATGGGACAGAACCCTTCCTTACCATTTCTGCCGATATAGGGCCTGTTATTGATCATCGCGTTCAGGATGAAACTGCTTCCGCTCCAGAGTTTCGAATAATGATTCTGCCCATAACCTGGCAGGCTGGAAATTTTGAAGGCTACCCCGATATGTCAGAAGATTATGGGCTACAGGTGCTTTTTTATAAAGGATTGCACCCGGACTCATATGGCAACACTTATCCACTGGCTGTTTCAGCCAGCGTCGATTTTACAGGAGGTAATTTTGATAACATTAACCTTTGCCTCGATGGCCTCGCGCCAAACGTCTATACTGAAAAATTAAAACAATGGCTGGATTGGCTTGTGTACGAATCCAAGCCGGTGAAGTTTACGGCAATCCTTACCCCTGCCCAATTACGCAAAATGCGGTATCAAAAGAAATACCGCATTTTGGGAAATAATTATCTGATCAAGGAGATAAGGCTAAATATGACTGACGCATATCTCAGTGAGGCTGAGATTGATGCGTACAGTTGTTAGATTAGAATTTCGAGGTATCATTCTTAATACGATCATTCCCCCGCATAGTATCAGATGGAGTGTACATGTTCGTTACTGATAAATCGTGGTGCCTTGCCTGATCCCGAGCAAGCAAAGGATCATTATATGTACGAATCATATCCGTAATGCCGGTATCTTTTAAGGAATAGAACTTTAATGATAATGGCAGGCCCAAATCCTTTCGTACATGCCGATCCCAAAATTTACTAAAAAGGGTTTCTTTTATATGTGCTTTACCTGGCTTAAACTCAGTGGAAAACAAATAGTATTCAGGTGGATTATTTAATACGCCCATTTCACGAATAAGCGTATTTAGCGTTGTCGGAATTGTGACAACTGCATCCTTGTAATTTTTAGCCGTTTCACCGGGAATAAAAATAACGCTCTTCTCCAGGTCAATATGAGAAATCCGAATATGAGTCATTTCTTTTGGCCTGACCATGCAGAAATACAATATTTGAGAGGCCAGCAGAAAATTCCGATTATTCAATTCAAGATATTCTGATACTTTCACCATGATATCTGGTGGCACAATCGTCCTGTTTTTAGGTGCTCTCTTACCTTTACCAAGGACGGAGACACTGTCAGCAGGTGAAACCTTAACAAATGTTCGTTCTACAAGATAATTAGAAAACAACCGGAGATACTTTAAGTAATTATCCCGCGTACGGCTCGACAGGTTTAATTCGTCATAAATATAATCAAGGTATTTGATTACAAATTCCTTATTAAAACTATACACATAAACTTCTGTATACTTCTTCTTTACGATGTATTCGCTCAATTTATTGAAATAGCTCTCATAGCTTAAAATAGTTGCTTCCCGGATATCACCTTCTTTGAATTTTTTCCGGTTTAAATTCATAAAGTCATCCAGCACCTTTGTAAGCAGAGCATAACTTTTAGAATTCTCCTCAGCGATAAATGGGTTCCACCCTTTTTCAAGTTCAGCATTAAGACGACGCACAAGTCCATACCCGAAAGTGCGGCGTTCAGCGATCTTTTCAATATAATTTATCTTGACTTTTTTTCGGCTCATTTTTTTGAGCTCTGGATTGTAGATGTAGTATTCTACAAACCATTCTTTGCCTGTACACAGCTTAGCAGGACGGTAGATTTTTATTTCTTCAATATTTTCGGCTAAGTACATTTTTTTTTTACCCTTCAGACTTTGTCTAAGGTAAAAAAAAGTCATGTCCCGCCTCTGTCCCGGCTTTTGTGTTCTAAGCCCGTAACTTACTGGCTTACAATGTGGTGCGCGGTACTGGATTCGAACCAGTGACCCCCGCCCTGTCAAGGCGGTGCTCTGAACCAACTGAGCTAACAACGCAGATGCGTCTGCAAAAGTAGTATATTATCTTTTCTTTTAAAAGACTTAATCAAATTCCCGGTAAATTACTTCCGCCCTCGCTACAGAGGCTGATTTAAACGTCTTTTTAGGTATGAAAATTCTGATAACTGCCGCTAATATCCTACTTTTGAAGTCAAATATACATTGAAATGAGAAAGACTTTTTCCGGCCTGGCAATCCTTTTGTTCTGTTTGCTCCCGGCGTACCATCTGTTTGCCCAGGAAGGCAGCAAAACATTCGAATTCGACGATTTTTTCAAAAACTATACGTTTTATTCGCCGGGTGCACGTGGTTTCCGTTCAATGAACAACGGCGAAAACTACACAGCATCCGAGGGTCGCGGCACAAAACTGGTTGTTCACAGCTACGAAACGGGCGAAACTGTAAGGACACTTCTCGATTTAAAAAAGCTGAATAATGATAAACTGAAAGCCTTTAGCGATTATAGTTTCAGTGCGGATGAAACGAAGCTGCTGCTGCTCACCGACAAAGAACCTATCTACCGCCATTCATTCACGGCCAGTTATTTTGTATACGATATAGCCAGCCAGGAGTTAAAACCTGTTTCGGAAAAGGGGAAACAACAGGTAGCCTCGTTCTCGCCCGATGGCAGCAAGTTGGCTTTTGTACGCGAAAACAACCTGTTTTATACCGACCTGCTGAGTGGCAAGGAAACCCAGGTAACCACTGATGGAAAGTTTAATGCCATTATCAATGGTATCCCCGACTGGGTTTACGAGGAAGAATTCTCATTCAGCAGGGCCTTCGAATGGTCGCCCGACGGGCAATACCTGGCTTGGATACGTTTCGACGAAAGCAAGGTCCCTCTTTTCAGCATGACCCTGTTCCAGGGACAGGAACCCGCACTGGACGAAAACAAGGTGTACCCGGGCGTTAAGACGTTTAAATACCCCAAAGCCGGCGAGGCCAACTCGGTAGTCAGCGTTCATTCCTTCAACCTGGCGAGCGGGCAGAAACAAATTATGGATATTGGTTCAGATACGGATATTTATATCCCCCGTATCCGTTTTACACAGGATCCAAACCAACTGGCCCTATTCAGGCTGAACCGTCTGCAGAATAAATTTGAAATACTGCTGGCCAGCCCCGAAACAGGTAAAACGAAGGTATTGCTCACCGAAACCAACAGGTATTACCTCGACGAAGCGTATTTCGATGATATAGAGTTTCTTGCCGACAAACAGCACTTCACTATGGTGAGCGAGCGCGACGGGTATTCGCATATCTACCTGTACGACATGCAGGGAAAAATGGTGAACCAGGTGACCAAAGGTGATTTCGATATCACCGAACTGAACGGATGCGATGTAAAAAACCAGCTTATCTATTATACTTCGGCCGAGCCAACGCCTTACCAACGCGAGGTTTACTGTATAAAATGGGACGGCAGCGGGAAGCAGAAACTCTCAGTGAATACCGGGACTAACACGGCCCGCTTCAGCGACGGCTTCAGGTACTATACCATTACATTTTCGAATGTAAAGACCCCTACCACGGCTACACTCTTCAATTGCAAAAACAAGGTGGTGAGGGTGCTTGATGAAAGCAAGGCTCTAGTTGACAAGCTTAAAGAATACAAGTTCGGTTACAGGGAATTTTTCAACTTCAGTACTTCCGAAAAGGTGAACCTGAACGGCTGGATGCTGAAGCCGGCCGATTTTGACCCTGCAAAGAAATACCCGGTCTTTATGACGCAGTACAGCGGGCCGAATTCGCAGAGCGCCCTCGATGTGTGGGACCTGGGCTGGGAAGATTACCTGGCTCAACTCGGGTATATTGTAGTTTGTGTGGATGGACGCGGCACAGGAGGTCGTGGCGAAACTTTCCGTAAAATGACCTACCTGCAGCTTGGCAAATACGAGACCATCGACCAGGTGGAAACGGCCAGGTACATGGGCACCCTCAAATACGTAGATGCTTCGCGAATAGGGATTTGGGGATGGAGTTTCGGGGGCTATGTTTCGGCTTCCTGCATGATGAAAGGCAAGGGGATTTTCAAGACCGGCATTGCCGTTGCCCCGGTGACCAACTGGCGCTATTACGACAATATCTATACCGAACGCTTTATGCGCACGCCCCAGGAAAACCCGGATGGCTATGACCAGAATTCACCGCTCAATTTCGCAGAGGGCTTTAAAGGAAATTTCCTGGTATGCCATGGCACGGGGGACGACAATGTGCATGTGCAGAATACGCTTGAACTAACAGAGCGCCTGGTACAGGCCAACAAGCAATTCGAAATGCAGCTGTATACCAACCGGAACCACGGCATTTATGGCGGCAATACAACCTATCACCTGTATACCCGCATGACAAATTTTATACTTCAGAAATTGTAAAAATACAATAAACAGCCCTGGAAGGAAATGGATTAAAACAGCAGGTTTGCCACTGATTACACAGATTTAAACCAGTTCTTGTGCTGTAATTTGATCATAAACAGTTTGAATTTCAACACACTATGAGTAAATTGCAATTCACCTAAATTATACATATGATCAGGATAAATTTTAAGCATTCATTTATGTTGCTCCTGGTTCTGTTGTTTCAGGTAAGTTGTTGCATTGCGCAGGAAAAGGATTCAGCATGTAAAGTCCTGGTAAAAGAAATTTCGGGTACATACCAGGGGTCCTGCCTCGATGGACTGGCGGAAGGAAAAGGGCTTGCAAAAGGTGAAGACACCTATTCGGGTCATTTCCGGAAAGGCTTACCCGATGGGCAGGGAGAATATAAGTATAAAAATGGAAATGTCTTTACCGGGATATGGAAAAACGGGGTAAGGAATGGAAAAGGAAAGTACAAATATTTAATTAACGGTAAGCCGACCGTGGTTACAGGCTACTGGAAAGATGGCGATTATTACGGGAAAAGCAATCCCGACGACCAATACAGGCTAATCATCAGCGGGGTTGAAGATTATTCCATTATTAAGACCTCAGATTCCGAAAACCTGGTGGAAATATCCTTTGAAAAAGACCTGAAAAAGTTTATACCCGATAATCTCACTATATCGGTTACATCGGGCCAATATCTTGAACATCCTGCAAAGATCCAGGTACAGGATTATGTTTTGCCCATGACTTGCACCCTGCAATTCCTGGTACCTGTTTTCGGGCAGATGAAAGGGTGCAATTTCGCATTCACCATTTCAACACCGGGTAAGTATGACGTACTGATTATAAATCCGCTTTGAAAAATGTATTTTCAACTCCCCCCCCAGGTAGGTTTAAAAAGTCCCGGGTGCATCCATTGGGTGAACCGGTGTCAGCCTACCATTGGCAGTAAGGCTTTTTAGCCAGGCTGGAATTATAATAGCGTTTGTCGCCGGTAACTTCGGCACCCAGCCATAGCGGGCGTTCAAAAGGCTGGTCTTCGGAGGCCAGCTCTATTTCCGCCATTACCAGTCCCTGGTTTTCACCATGGAATTCATCCACTTCGAAAACCGATTCCCCTACCCTGACCAGGAAACGGGTTTTGTCGATAATTCCCGGTTCGCAGAGTGCCAGCAATTCCCTGGCTTCGTTCAGCGCTATCTCCTTTTCCCATTCATAGCGGCTAAGACCGGAACTGCCTGAGATTCCTTTTACCGTAATAAATCCCTGCTCGCCCCTTACACGCACCCTGACAATGCGCTCGGGTACCGACGAAAGATACCCTTGCGTGATCCTGAAACTATCGGAAACAAACTCCCTGAAGGCATCCGTAACCAGGAACTTGCGTTCGATTTCCTGTGGCATATCTGTGTGTTTAATACCGGTTAACACCGCTGGAAAGTTACCCTAAGCCGGATTCTTTTCCCAAAAGCGGGCTTTTGCAAAGATATATATTGTTAAGGCCCCTTGCCGGGGATTTGTTTCCCAATCCGAAGCCCGGGAAAGCATTTATAAACGAGGTTGCTGTCTTTGACCTAAAACAGGCGCAGCGCCGCTTTCCCATTGTGATCATACTTCAGACCAATCGTTGCTTCGTTCAAATTTCTTTTCTAAAAAAAATGATTTTTTGATAAAACGTATTGAGCAAAACATACCTGTCACAAAATGAAGACGCCTTCCGTAAATTCACGCGGAAGGCGTCTTTTCAACTCAGGCCTGGGCAGCTGCAGGGGTAGCTTCCACCGGCTCATCCACAGAGGGTTTAGGAGGTCGTGGCAGCATGTATTTGGCCATGCGTGCCGTGTCGTTCCTGAAAATGATCTGTGCCACTTCGTCGAGTGGATCAAGCAGCAGGTATAGGTTATTCAGGTAACCTACACGATCCTGGGTGAGTTGTCCACGATCCTTCTTGAACTTTTCCTGCGCACGGTCGGCCTCAAGCAAGGCCTGGGCGAGGGCAGGCAGATTACTGATAAGATCAGCACTACAGCCATTACTTACAAGCACATCCTGGTATTCCAGGGCCGTTACTGCAAGATCCTGCATAAAGCGGATAAACTTATTCTGGTTGTTTACCGCATTCCTGATTTCGGCCAGGCCGAATTTGCGTTGCATGGCTGTGTTACCGGCATAGGATTTGCGCACGAAATAAGCCAGTGTCTTGTACGCGGTATAGCAATCGGCATGCGCTTTATATACCGCCTGTGTGAAGTCGGCCAGGTCCTGCACAACCACATCGTCGGTACGAATGGACCTGGCTTGCCCCAGTGCCGTCCTGAGAGTGTCAGGATAAGAAGAAGTTATAGTAGAGTCGAAGGCCGTAAAAGATGCAATATCATCGGGCAGCGTCAATGCTATAATTTCTCCCGCCTGCAACAGGTCTGCATCGGGGATGCTATACAATCTTGAAACAGATGACATACGTTTTGTTTTTGAAATCTAAAAGCAAAAACCTGAACATGTGAGCCGGCTTACCGTTTGCAATTCCTATTGACAGGAACCAGAACCGCTCGTGCCGGCGGGCATACCATCCGCGAAGTGTTTTGATTGAAATTAGATTCAGTCCAGGTTTTTGTGCCGCTTTTGCCTCATGAATACCGGTAAAGGTTACAGAAGTTCGGGAGTCAGGATCAGCAAACGAGAAACTTACAATCTTACGATAAAACCTATATAGCCACCCTTATTACTCACAATTCATTATAAGCAAGCACATTATAACCCTGCATTCAAAAAAAAACGCGACGGAAGGCAAGGAAGACAAATTTTAATACCAACAGCGGTTAAAACGAAAAATAATGTTTCTACCGGGTTTAATGGAATAAACGCTTGTAAAGTTGTTTCTGTAAGGCACAAATCATAAAACACAGGGAATGACCTGTTTATTTTAAGTGGACTCCTATACTTCGCTGGTCAGTACATGCGCAAACGGTAATCACGCCTGCGCAAACCTGAACGATTCCTGCACAAACGGGAAGGCTCTTATGCAACCCGGAATGACTCTTGAGCAACCGGGATTGACTCTTGCGCAACCGGGATTGACACTTGCACAACCGGGATTGACTCTTATGCAAGCAGGAATGACTCTTATGCTATGCTAGTTGAGGTTTATGCATAGCAGGCAGGTGTTTGCGATTCAGAATAACTTACAACACGAAAGAAAGAACGCCAATATGATTAAAAAAAGGCCACCAATTAAGGTTTGAAGAGTATATTACATACCTTAAACAATACTTTTGCAGTGTGATGCCCGGCTGATAAGTTCCAACTGCAATTATTTCTTTCAACCTGGCAAACCCGGCGAGAAACGGGATGATTTTTACACATCCGCTTCCCTGCTGACCACAAAAAGGAAGAACAGTAAAAATAACGATCGTTACGCCTTTATTTATTTAACATGCTAAAGGTAAGGATATTTCAATAAAAATACACCAGCAAATGAGTAATATATTTACTGAGTTGTAAAAATATTTATCGGCTTTCATCAACCGGGAATTGAAACCAAAGCGGGGAAAGGGATTGAGCGTTTTTCAAACAACTTTCTCCCATGCAATGCATAGGCTTTTGTAAAAATAAACAGAGTATTGCTTTTAGATTGTATCTTTGATTGACCGAACACAACGGTGGGGCGCGTATATCAGTGCATTTCTAGTTGTGAATTGCTTTTAGATTGTATCTTTGATTGACCGAACACAACTATACACAAGGCAGGGTTCGCAGCAACTATGTTGTGAATTGCTTTTAGATTGTATCTTTGATTGACCGAACACAACGCGTATTTTCGACCGTGTGTATGGTTACACGTTGTGAATTGCTTTTAGATTGTATCTTTGATTGACCGAACACAACAGGGAGATTATTATAAGACTTATTTCAATAGTTGTGAATTGCTTTTAGATTGTATCTTTGATTGACCGAACACAACATATATTTTGATGAATTAACAAGAGTTAGTGTTGTGAATTGCTTTTAGATTGTATCTTTGATTGACCGAACACAACTGATGCGTATACTTTCATTTTGCAGGTATAGTTGTGAATTGCTTTTAGATTGTATCTTTGATTGACCGAACACAACCGTGTACGTGTTTCACTGTGGCAATCACTGTTGTGAATTGCTTTTAGATTGTATCTTTGATTGACCGAACACAACTAATGACGAAACTAGAACAGCAGAGATTTCGTTGTGAATTGCTTTTAGATTGTATCTTTGATTGACCGAACACAACCATTTACCCGTTTTTAGCCAACTGCACAATGTTGTGAATTGCTTTTAGATTGTATCTTTGATTGACCGAACACAACTATTTGCAGCCACCACGCCCGAAGCACAGTGTTGTGAATTGCTTTTAGATTGTATCTTTGATTGACCGAACACAACAGAATCAGCCTATTGTGAATGCAGAGGACGGTTGTGAATTGCTTTTAGATTGTATCTTTGATTGACCGAACACAACTGAATACGTTATCGGATGTACTCCAGCTAAGTTGTGAATTGCTTTTAGATTGTATCTTTGATTGACCGAACACAACGTGCCGTCGAAAAAAGCAAGTACGGACCTGGTTGTGAATTGCTTTTAGATTGTATCTTTGATTGACCGAACACAACCTTCCAACAGGATAGTATAGCTGCATAATTGTTGTGAATTGCTTTTAGATTGTATCTTTGATTGACCGAACACAACGGTGGGGCGCGTATATCAGTGCGTTCCTGGTTGTGAATTGCTTTTAGATTGTATCTTTGATTGACCGAACACAACGTCACATTTTTTGTTTGTGCGCCTCCTTGCGTTGTGAATTGCTTTTAGATTGTATCTTTGATTGACCGAACACAACGGAGGCATGAGCGATACGCTTATTGTTATCGTTGTGAATTGCTTTTAGATTGTATCTTTGATTGACCGAACACAACTTGAATGATGAATATATCAGCCGTATAAGTGTTGTGAATTGCTTTTAGATTGTATCTTTGATTGACCGAACACAACCCAATATTTTATCCGGCCACACGCTTGCCAGTTGTGAATTGCTTTTAGATTGTATCTTTGATTGACCGAACACAACGAATTTCAGGTAATTATCCCTGGTCCTGCTGTTGTGAATTGCTTTTAGATTGTATCTTTGATTGACCGAACACAACATACCCCGGCTCAATCGATTAAACAGCAACAAATTAGGTCCAAAATCAGGATAAAAAAAACGTTCGGCAAAATCCTTCTCCTGTAAGCCGGGGAAGGATTTTTTATTTAACGGATCAGAAAAGCTCCAGTTGCTGGGGTGTGCCGGGCCGGTCCTTCAGGTCCCGCCCCCTGAAAAACTCCATCATACCAAACTGTTTATCCGTTAATGAGAAAATAATGATTTCGCCCTTGGGTGCCAGGAAGCCCTTAACCCTCCTTATATGCACATCGGCATTCTCGCGGCTGTTGCAATGGCGCACATAAATGGAATACTGCATCATGGTAAAGCCATCCTTCTGCAGGCTTTTCCTGAAGAGGGCATAGTTACGCCTGTCCTTTTTAGTCTCGGTTGGCAGATCAAAGAATACGAAAACCCACAAAATCCGGTATTGGTTTAGCCTTTCAGTTAAGTCTGAGTCCACAGTTTTTATATCAGTTCAGGATAGAGGATCTTGCGTGATGATCCTTCGAAACAAGCCGACAGGGAAGCCGTGGTTCGCTGCACACCCACCATCAGCGGGCTGCTGCCGCCGTCAATTACAATATCGATAACAGGAATTTGCAGCAGGCTTTTCTTGATTTCCGGCGTAAGCTCTTCCGTTTGCGGGAAACGACGGGCAATTTGCATTACCACCCTGTCCACAAAAGGTCTATAAGGCTCCATTATATCCGAGGCGAGGCACCAGGGATTATACTTGTTGCGGTGATGTATACCCACAGCCGGGAGCAAACCACTGGCGACAAGTGAACGGGCAACGATTGACAGCAGAATGGCATAGCCATAATTTAACATAGCATTCGGGCCATCGCTTTCGCGATCACGGGTAAAAGCAGCCTGTACACCAAACAGTTTATCCCAATAATACGCCGCAGCCCGGCCTTCCACATTCTGAGGATCGCCGCTCTTTACTATGCCGATATAGTATTGCATTTTGGCATCGTCAATGCCTTCACACCGCAACAGAGCAGCCTGGTTGCATATTTTGGCCACAATAGTTTGTTGCCATAAGTTCTTTTTCAGGGGCAGCGAACTCTCCAGTTGCTGGTACATCTTTTCGGTAAACGCATGATGCGAAAACATTGGGAGCATTAACCCAAATGGCAAATGCGAAGTATCGCAACTAATAACAGCGACATTATTCTGATTAAGCTCAGCAATCAAAGCGTTGGTAAGCGTGATATGCGGACAATCAAGAACAAGAATCCCAATATCTTCAATAGGAACGGATGTCGAAGGTTTGTTCTCCTTCTCCGGAAATTCGATACTCATCTGCATATCCTTTTTCTTCAGGTAGCAGGGATTGCCAAAATAGAGGGTACGTTTTATCATAAATTTCAATATTTATAAAATTGAGCATACCAGTGCAGGGTTCACTATCAGTGGTCATTTTAGTAAGGGTTTCACTTTCAGTGAAGCCCTTACTAAAAGCTTCAGCATATTAACCCCAGTCTCTCCACCCTTTCCCTGTTAACGAAAGTACCAGCACGCATTCCTACCAGGTCAGGGTAAGAAGAGAATTCCCAGTCTTCTGCTTTTACAACCAATCCGGCATTTACCGGGTTCTGATGAATATAGTTAAAACAAACTTGTGGATATTGGTATTCCGGAATATCAACTTTCATAAATGTTACGCCGAATGAAGTGTACCAATGGGAAGAAATCCCTTTGATTTCATTCAGGCAGATGGCTTTAGTTTTTTTGCGGAACAGGGAGCCGGTCCGATCTTCCTGCGTGTTGATAGCGCGGGTGTATGAGCGAAGCAGTATGCCTATTGAGTGATTTAGGTCAGTTTTAACTGGCTTCTGCCTAGTGAGAGCTTCACTCGGCTTAGTGAGGGCTTCACTTGGCTTAGTGAGAGCTTCACTCGGCTTAGTGAGAGCTTCACTCGGCTTAGTGAGGGCTTCACTTGGCTTAGTGAGGGCTTCACTTAAAGTGAAACCCTCACTAAAAGCCGGGGCTATGCTCTCAACCTCCACTTTCCTTACCTCCACCATCAAATGAAAATGGTTCGGCATCAGGCACCAGGCCAGCACATCGGCAAAAGGCAGAATATAAATCCGTAGCTTTCGCAGAAAATAAATATAGTTTTCACGGCTATAAAACACCTTCTGCCGGTTATTGCCCTGGTTGTAAATATGGTATATGCCACCGGGTTCGAAGTACATACTATTAACTACTATTTAGGTATTTCATTTGATTTTGCCTGCTCCACCTTCCTCTCGTTGGACTGCGACTTGGAGTCGCGCCTCGACTTAATTATGAAGGCTGAGTTAAGATTGATATATTTCCTAAACGATCTACTTTGAGTTTCAGACACCTATCAGCTATTTTTATCCTATTTTTGCACATTGTAGTTTGAAGTTTATTTTGACTTTCCAATTCACCATATTTGGCTTTAGAATCATACTGTTTAATTAAAAATGAAATGTCATTTCTAATATAATAGCATTCTACTCCTGAACATTTTTCAACCTTATAAATCCTTTCAACTTGCTCCTTTTTCAATTTTCTAAAATCAATGGTTTGTGGATTTTCAATTTCAGCACTAGTTGGCACATATACTAAATCATTGGGAGATAAAAAGAAAAGTAAGGAGTACGGTACTCCCCAATCTTAGGACAGCTTTAGGTCAAAGTTAAGATATGCTTT
>JBAXXB010000087.1:0-14640 GCA_037128115.1 Bacteroidota bacterium | reverse complement strand
GGCATCGATGCTCGTGGAAAAACGAATAATATCTGCCGCTCTTATCGAACGACTCATGAAATCCTGAATTTTGCAACTCTGTTTTATCGCAACCGGGTTTCCAAGAACGAGACCGATGATGACGTGCTCGAACCTGACTTGATGAACATGCCTCGTGGAGTTTTGCCAATATTGGTGCCAGTTCGCGCAGCGCAGGATGAAATCAGCGTAATTACAGCTGAGATAGTAGCACTGGCCAAAAGTGGCTATCCCTTGCGAAATATCCTGGTTATGCATGCCGAGTATGGCGTGGATGCCCTGATTGAATCATTAGACCGACATTTAGGAGCCGGCAAATCAGCCGACAAAATCCTGCAGGAACAGCTCAAAACCAAATTGCCTCTTCCCCTGCTGATTGCATCGAACAAAATACTCGACAGCCTGCGGGCAGGCAAAACAGTAGCCGATGTGGACCCGAGCCTGGTATCCTTGTATCGGCCCTCTGTGCAGCCTTATATGATTTCATGGATCAAATATAATCCTGCTGCCGAAATTAGTAAACTGAAAATTCCGGTGCTGATTGTACAGGGAACAACTGATCTCCAGGTAAGTGTGGAAGATGCAAAGCTGCTATCAGCCGCAAAGCCGGATGCGAAACTCCTGATAATCGAAAATATGAATCACGTTTTGAAAGAATCTGATGCTGACACAAAGACGAATATGGCTACTTACCGGAATCCTGAATTACCTCTTAAGCCAGGATTCGCTGATGAACTGATTAGTTTTGTGACTTCGTTAAAATAATATGTAGTGGTTGTTTCTAATGATGCAGGTAAGAAGGGGATCGAAAATAAAAAATAGAATAGCAGTATATTAAACTTGAAAAACGGGTGTAAGTACAGGTATTGAGAGGAGAAAGCGCTATAAACTCTTGACAAAAATGTACAGATGAGTAAGATGCCTTTTATTTTACTTTTAGCATTTGCCACGTTTGCCTGCTCCACAAGCAGGAAATCAAAGCCGGATGTTATTACAGTAACCGTGATAGATCAAAACGGCGGTACCCCGGTGGATAGCGCCAGGGTGATACTTACTTCGGTAGTAGATGCCAGGGATGTATTCGAGTGCGTTCAATTTACTGATAAACAGGGATATTGCAGGTTTTCCCGTGATTATAATCCCCTGGCTCAATACCAGGTTCGAACGATAAAAAAAGGACTTGTTGGCTATTTCGACAGTTCATATCCTGAACTTGATCGTTCGTTTTCCTTTCTCAATGAAAAAACAGGCAACAACATTACGCTTTACCTGACTTCCGATTCCCTGAACCATGAGCATTTCTGGGCATCCCATACCCGTCGGTTTGAAGCGGATTCCCTTGTCAGCCTGCTAAAATCTAACACTTATCCCTTACGTTCTGAATTTCCTTTATTGCTTTGGGATGATATCCCTGCCTTACTGGCTTATGGCAACAGCCGGATTGAAATAAACAAATATCCCATCAGCGTTCTCTCCTCTTCCTACACAAAAAAATGCTATCTGGGTATAATATGCCTGTGGTTTATTGAATCTGACCGTATTGCCTTGCAAAAGAAGCTGTCCGGCCCGGCCGGGAAATTCCCTTCCCTGACGCCTCAACTTCAATATAAGGCTGAGGTTTCTTCGGTGGCAAACAGTTCTGAAATCATGGAGTTTGGCTGGCAGGCCTATACAAAATGGTGGAATACAGTTAAGGGTATGGGGGAAGAACAAGGCTGTAAGATAAATCCATTAGAAGGTACGAACCTGGAGTGGAGATAATCTGTGTATAATTGCAGCAGGGAAAGCCGGGGTATGAAAAATATAATTTATTAAATTTGCTAATGTAACAACCCAAAAATCAAATTGTATCAAACCTTTAAAAAAGAGAAGCTATGAAGACACCCTTAGTGCCTATCAGCATCGTTTCGATTTACAGGAACAGCCTGGGCGATCAGGTTCCCTTGCCATCACGTATGGCACAATGTACACCCGATACATATTCCACTTTGTTTAAAATTGCGGCTGCCCTTGCCGCTAAAAAAGGAAAACTGGTGCTGAGTGACCTGTTTCGAAGTTACGATATGCAGTCCCAGGCACACAACGATTATGTTTCCGGGAAAAAGAAAGCCTTCAGCCCGGCCCCGGGAGGCAGCTTACATGAAGCAGGACGTGCCTTTGACCTTGACCTGAGCGCTATCAAAATCCCGCTTGCCGATTTCTGGACACTTGTTGCTCCATTCGGTGTTGTGCCTATCATCAGCCAGCCTAAGAGCAATGTTTCCGAAGCGTGGCATTTCGATTGCCGTGGAAGTCACCAGATGGTTTATCAGTATTATGCGGATGGAAAAGGCAATAATTTTAAACCGTATACGGCTGCTGCCGTAAGTGCAATCCTTTCAATAGGCGTAAACGTGGATGCCTTTGGTGCAAACCAGCAGCAGGCAGCTCTCCAATCCTGCCTTATCCGCCTGGGTAAGGAAATTGGCAATATCGACGGGCAGATCGGGCATAAAACCCAGCAGGCTATGGCGGACTTGAATATTCCATTTGTTGCCGGAAACATAAAGGATATGCTTTTATATGCTGAAAACCTGATACAGCAAAAATTCCCGGTCGAGTTTGCCGCACCCGGAGTTTAGTTGTAACAAGCCGGAATCCTTTAAATAGGGGCCCTGGTTTTGAATAATGATCCGGAAATATCTTTAATCGGCACTGATGTGGTTTTCTGGCACGGCTTTTCCATCTTGCCAGGGAAGCGAAACAGTGATTCCTTCTTTTTCCATCAGCGCTATCAATTCTGAAAGTCTGGTTTTCATTATTTTCAAATGCTTCTGTTTGACACATCAGTGATTAATATTCCGAAAAACAGCGTAATTTGTAACATTATTTTAATCATTTCTGGTTTACTTACTGTTTAAAAAGGGTTAACTTTTAATATGGTCAAATAGCCCTGATTGGAACAAAACAGCGACCGGGTATGATTATATGGTCAATCCTGGCCTATAATATGTGACCCCTGAAAAATAAATACTAGCATGAAAAGGATTTCTATACTTTGCCTTTTAATCCTGTGCGCCTGTTTCGCTGGCTATGCACAACTCCTTGTAAACAAGGAGATTTATAAAGTTAATTTCAGCAATACACTCCATGAGCCCAGGTATGTAAGCTATTTTCTATACAAAGGAGGTGGCAGTTGTAATCGCGACAAGTTTGTGTTTCTGAATGACGAGGAAAAACTGCTTTGCGCGACCGATACTGATTACAAAGGCAGCATTTATGATAAAGGACACCTTGCCAACGCCGAAGATTTCGCTTTCGATTGTGCAAAGGACGAACTTACCTTCAGGTATTACAACTGCCTTCCGCAAACGGTCAACCTAAACAGGGGCAAATGGAAAACAAATGAAAGCCTGGTCAGGAAATGGTCGCAAACGCAGCGATTGTATATTATTTGCGGGGGCTATTTCGGCGGCGCCAAGACCGGGAATGCTGCCGTTCCTGATTATTGCTGGAAAGTGGTACAATCGGTTTCGACAAAGGAAGTACTTTTTTGCGGTTGGTTCAGTAACACATCGCATGCCACACTTGAGGAAATCAGCGTTGCGGAACTGGAAAAAAGGCTCAGGACGAAGATTGTCTTATTAAAATAGCAAGCCATTTATCAGTTTATTAGGGTAATTATCAACTGTGAAATATGCCTGTTTCAGTCTTATAATTGATAAGTTTAGAATTCTGGCAATAGGTTTTCATGAAAAAGCATGCCGATAATTGACAACTTATCACTGATAAGGCTTGTCGTCTTTATAAATATAATTGATTTTCAGCGGATTATTTTCAGTTGGGGGATTCTCTGGCTCCTTATCTCCTGCAGTAGTTCCCTCGTTCAGATCGGGCGCGGCAACAGGCTCTTCCTCGAAGTATTCCATTTCTTCCTCATCCTCATCCCAATGATAGATTTGCCTTTGTGGCCCTTCACCACGGTAGGCGAATGCCAGGATGATGCCAGCCAGTCCGCCCAACAAATGTGATTCCCAGGAAATGCTCTTTCCAGGGAAGAATTGGGGTGAAATGCCCCAAACGAGCCCGCCGTAAAGGAAAACAACCAGTAATGAGAATGCCATCACACGGGGTTCCCGGCGCAGCAACCCACCCGTAAAGTGAAAGGTGGCCAATGCATATACAACACCTGATGCTCCAATGTGTATGCCGGTGTCGGGAGCAAAAGCCCAAACCCATATACCGGTAACCAGCCAGGACAGAATAAATATAGTCCATGCTTTTTTGCCGTAATAATAGAACAGGCCTGCAGTTAAAAGGAACAGTGGTACAGAGTTGGATGAAAGGTGCGCCCAGTCAGCATGAAGCAGGGGCGAAAATAATATCCCTCGCAACCCGATCAAAGTCTGTGGTTGCAGCCCATAATTGGCGAACGAAGTATTAAACCCGACTTCAATCAGCTTAATCAGCCAAAGAGCCAGGACTAAAAGCCCGGGGAACACTAAGCTTCCGAAAAACCTCTTCTTTTCTTCCTTGTCCATAAAGCAAAAATTGCCTCACTAAAAGTACTGCTTTTTGTGAGGCAATGATTATTTTCAACTGCGGCCGCTGAATAATCTCTTACCAGGAGGCGTGGGATATTAGGCGTTGCGTAGTGCTTCTGCAAATTTTCAATAGAAACTATCAGGCTAACTGATAAATCTTTTAAACAGGTAAGCTAGTCCATTATGCAGCAGCATGTTATTCTTTGGGCAGGGCTGATTTCTTTACAGTAAAGACGCGGTTGATGGTAAATCCCAGGAATATTCCCTTATCTGTCCATTTCCCGGTAGTTTCCGTAATAAAGGCTCTTTCGAACATGGGCTGTGCGTTGGTAAGCCTGAATTGGAATACGTGTCCGCCGGTTTCAATATCAACACCCACCGATAAGCAGTTCTGATAATTATCAGCCGTAGTTCCCGGAAGCAGGTAGAAATATTCCGCATTCACCGAAGTGCGCTGTGTGATTTTGTACCTTCCGCCAAGACCAACAGAAAAAATGTTATTCTGATCCGTTCTCAGGGGTACCAGGTTTTTATGGATATAGGTTGGCGTAAGTTGAAGCGATAAGGAATTGGAAAATTTCCGTGCAACCAGTAATTGAGCCACATAGGATAAGCGTGATGAGAAATAGTTGGTGCGTGAAGGATTCGACCATTTAAGCGAATTTAGCATGGTGCCTCCATAAAACGACAGGGATAAAGGCATATTCCTTGACCCTGAGCATTGACGTAGTATCTTGGCTTTAAACGAACCGTCGAAGGTTTTCTGGTACGAACTCCGCCCAACAGCTATACTCAGCCAGTCGTTGATCCCATATTCCAATCCCAGCCTGATGGTTGAACCATCTAGTCCCCACATGTTATAGGCTCCCTGGTTAATACTGCCAAAATTATGCTCAATCAGGAACTGAAGCGTCCCACTTGCCGGGTTTTCAATAGATTGGCCAAGTACTACCCTTGTTGTTTTAAAGGTAGCATAAGCATAATTAATCTGGGGAGTATCGCTCTTCAACATATCCATCAGGTCCTGGGCAAACAGTTTCCCGCTGAGCGTAGTGAGTAAAAAAACGAGTGCAAATATCTTAATTCGTATCATGACGTAAATTTATCGGTAAAAGTTATTGAGTAAAGCAACTATTTCACAAGGGAGCATTTGTTGAATTTAATGTCGGTATCGTCAAATCCTACACATACGCCTTTGATTTTCACATTGGCTCCTTTTGCTAAGGAAGCAGCATCATCGTTATGCTTTTTGTACATCTGGCAGTTAATAGTCTTGTCTCCAAACATGGAGTCAGCCGCCATGACGAATACGATTGAAACCAGGGAGTCATTTTTATCAACCCGGCTCAAAGCGCCTGTAATTTCAATTACTTTGTTGTTATACAACGAATCAGCAACTTTCCGGTTAGTGGTATATTGGCTCCAGATATCGGATGTGCTGAGCGAATAGGCAGCAGTTGCACTGTCAATATCTTCATGGGGTTGGTTGACATAGAATTTCCAAATAAGCCCTGCAGCGATAACTCCTGTTACCACAAGTATAAGTGCAATTTTCACTAGTTTATTCATGATTTCAGATCTTTAGAAATGTTAATTATTTGGTTTTCCCTGGGCTATCCACACATCGATTTTTGCCAGCTCACAGGCTGATAGTTTGTTACCACCCTGGGGCATGGCCGAAAAGCCTGGTAACTGGTTAACACATCCCCTTATACGATCTATTTTAGCTAAAACTGATGTATAATTATCAGTCACAATATCCCCCGATGGGGAAGCACCGCTATGGCAAGAATTACAGTATGCTGTAAAAATCGGAGCTATTGTACCTGAGTATGTTACGTTGGATAGGTCGCAAGTACTGCTGCCAATGTATAAATCTTCTTCATTGTCATTATAGCATCCGCTAAGCGTGAAAGTAAGAGCAAATGCTGATACGAGTAATATTCTGAGTCGTGTCTTCATGATAAATTTAATTATTAGGCATTCCGTCGTTTATCCATTTTTTAAGCTGGGCTATTTTGCAATCTGATAATATCTCACTGCCTTGTGGCATAGCTTTATAGCCTGTTAAATGCTCAACCGATCCCATAAATCGGCCACCGTCGACCGAAGCTTTAATTGAAGTATAGTCAGTCAATGAGAGAGAGCCTTTGGGGTTTGCCCCGCCATGGCAACCGACGCAATAGGTATTGGTAATGGGAAGTATCGTCCCGCTGAATGTAACATTCAGTGAATCGCAGGGAATAGTGTCGCAAATGGTATTAGGTGCACCCTGCAGTATCCACAAGCTTATAATATCAATTTGAGCACTGCTGAGGGTTGCTTTCGATTTGGGCGGCATGTAGTTCTGCGAATTGGGATTTCCAATCATTACCTGGTGGAGGTTGCTTTTCATGGGTTTACCAGGGGTAACACGGGAATAGATTTCATCATAAGTGGTAAGGCCGAATAAGTGCCCACCACCTGTGTGGCACCCTTCCATGGCACAGCTCGTCTTAATAATGGGCAAAACCTGGCTGTCAAAACAAACGGCAGGCGTTCCGGGTATAAGTTCCGGTTCATGCTGGCAGGAGGCCAGAAATATACCCAGAAATGTGATTCCTGCCAGGGTAAAGTAACTAAGAATTTTCATGTGAGGTTGGTTTGATACTGATGTAAGAGGATAATTTTTTTGACAAACGTTAAAAACATTGATAAACGTAACCGCCAAAAGTAATATATCAACAAAATTAGATACTTTTTATTGTTCTGCCGGTGATTAATATCACTTTGCAGGCAATATAGAATGATTATAAATAGTGAACAGATGAAAAAAAATGTTAAATGCTGCCTATTCAAAACAGCTTAGGTAAATTTTGATCTGATATTTCGCGTATTTTTGAACTTCATATTTAATACCTGTACGTATCATGAAATTAGCTTCCTATTCCCTGGTTTTAATTGCGCTGCTTCTCCAGAGTTTCAGCACATCGGCTCAGTTAATGCAAAAGACGGCCGATCCCAAAGCCACGACGATGAAATTCAATACCCTGATGCAGTTGATCAACTATTATTATGTTGAGGACGTGGATCAGCCAAAATTGACAGAGGAAGCCATTGTTGCTGTACTCAAGGAACTTGACCCTCATTCGGTATACATTTCAAAAAAGGATGTAGAAAAAACCAATGAACCCCTGGTTGGGAATTTTGATGGTGTCGGGATACAGTTTCAAATGTATAAAGATACCATCCTTGTTATTTCACCTGTTCCGGGCGGGCCATCCGAAAAACTCGGAATCCTTGCTGGTGATAAAATTATTAAGATCAACAAGGAAGAGGCTTTTGGCAAGAAAGTGAACAATCAATACGTACTCGATCATCTTCGCGGACCCAGGGGCAGCAAAGTTGAAGTTTCAATTTTTCGCAAAGGCCGTAAGGACCTGATCGATTATTCCATTACCCGCGATAAAATACCGCTCAACAGCATTGATGCGTCCTATATGCTGACTGATAATATTGGATATATCAAACTTTCCCGTTTTGCGGCTACCTCCACCGATGAGTTTATTGAAGCTGCCAACGAATTGAAGATGAAAGGTATGAAGAACCTGGTATTTGACCTTCGTGGTAATTCGGGCGGGTATCTGAACATCGCATTCGATCTTGCTGACCAGTTTCTGCCAGCCGGCAAACTGGTAGTTTACACAAAGGGCCTTCATAGCCCCAGGCAGGATTTTATCGCTACCTCCAGTGGCACATTCGAAACGGGTAAACTGGTAGTACTCATCGACGAGGGTTCAGCCTCCGCTTCCGAGATTGTATCGGGTGCCGTGCAGGACTGGGACCGTGGTCTTTTAATGGGACGCCGTTCGTTCGGCAAAGGACTGGTGCAGCGTCCGTATCTGCTGCCCGACAGTTCTATGGTTCGTATCACAACTGCCCGCTATTATACTCCTTCGGGCCGGTGCATACAAAAACCATATGCTGATGGAGAGGAAAGCTATCGTGATGAGGTTTTTAACAGGTTCAAACACGGTGAATTGATTCATGCTGACAGTATTAAATTCCCAGATTCACTCAGGTATTTTACACAGAATAAACGGGTTGTGTATGGAGGGGGAGGGGTAATGCCCGACTATTTTATCCCCCTGGATACATCTTTTGTTTCGCGCTATTACGAAGATGTTTTACGTAAAGGCTTGCTCAATGAGTTTACCGTACAGTACATTGAAACGCGTCGCAAAGACCTTCTGCAGGCCTATCCTGATGTCAAGGCATTTAAGAAAGGCTTTACTGACGATCAGAAATTGCTTGACGAATTTGTTGCTTTTGCTGCTACCAAGGAGGTTCCCCGAAAGGACAAAGATCTCGAAGTTTCTGGTTTGCAACTTAAAGCAGTGCTGAAGGCTTTGATAGCTCGAAACTTGTATAATATGAATGCTTATTTTGAAATGATCAGCGCAACGGATGATGACCTGACAAAAGCCATGGAAGCGATAAAGAATGATTCCATGTTCCGTAAGCTCTCATTGGGGAATTAACCTCATTTTTTACCTTGAATTACAGCTGATTCATAGCTTAATTGCTATGGATCAGTTTTTTTTCAGAATATTCAACATCCCTGCCAGAGAGATTGTTTCGGCCCCATTTTTGGTTTCGGATGTTAAAAAAAAACTACCTTCGCAACCCCATAAACAGAAATCAGAAATGCCTTTCCGGTCATTAAAAGTGTACATATTTGCCGTGTTATCCATGCTTTTCTGGGGTATGTCATTTGTCTGGTTTAAAATAGTAGTTAAATGGTACGATCCCATTACCATCATTTTCCTCCGTCTCATTATTTCCGGTTCACTGCTGATGCTATTTATGCTCATGACCGGGAGCTGGCAAATAATTAAACGTAAACACCTGAAATATTTTTTATTGCTTTCGTTTACTCAACCTTTTTGCTATTTCCTGGGCGAAAGTTTCGGGCTCAAACATGTCTCCTCTACCATGGCATCGGTCATAATCGCAACAATTCCTTTGTTTAGTCCATTTGCAGCGTATTATATGGTTCGTGAGAAGGTTACCCGCTCAGTAATAACAGGCATTGTATTTTCATTTGCCGGTATATTACTTATGCTGATTAATCCCGATCTCTCCCTTAATGCTTCACCTAAAGGTGTAATACTGTTGTTTGTGGCTGTTTTTGCCGCAGTTGCTTATTCTGTTGTGATCCGGAAGATTTCACATGAATATAACCCGGTCACTATCATCACATTTCAGAACCTCATAGGCGCTCTGTATTTCCTGCCTTTGTTCCTGGTCTTCGATTTCAGTCACTTTATTACAGTTAGGCCAACCCGTGAGCTTATACTGGCGATGCTTCAATTGGCTGTTTTCGCATCTACATTGGCTTATGTATTCTATATCATTGCCATAAAGGGCATCGGTATGATTAAGGCGAATATTTTCACAAACCTCATTCCCGTGTTTACAGGAGTATTCTCGTATTTTATACTGGGCGAGAAATTTACTGCCATGAAAATGGCCGGAATGTTCCTGGTGATGATAGGCATAGTAGTTTCGCAGTCAAGCAGGATCACCCGGGTTATGTTCCGGACTCGCGAAATAAAGATATGATCGAACGGGCAATCAACTGCCATTAGGTTAAGTTTTCTTTTTAAATGTGGATTTAATAGAAGCACTCATAATTTCAAATTAAAGAAAGTAAGATGAAAATACTTGTTCTTGGTGCTGGCCTAGTCGGCGCACCTATGGCTCTCGACCTAGCCCTGAATGGCGAATTTGAAGTAACCTCGGCCGATCTGAGTGTTGATGCATTAGCAAGGCTTAACGGAGTAAATGGAATTACAACGGTCCAGGCTGACCTTGGAAATGCAGAAACATTGAAATCATTGGTCAAGGCACACGACATGGTAATTAGCGCCGTGCCAGGTTTTATGGGTTATTGTACCCTGGAAAAAGTGATCGAGTGTGGGAAAAATGTGGTGGACATTGCTTTCTTCCCGGAAGATATGTTTACCCTTGATCAGTTGGCAAAAAAAATGAATGTAACCGCTATATGCGATATGGGCGTTGCTCCCGGAATGAGCAATGTATTAATTGGTTACGGAGCCTCCATGCTCGATACACTTGAGAAAGGAATTACATACGTAGGTGGCTTGCCGGTGGTAAGGACCTGGCCTTTTGAATATAAGGCCGTCTTTTCACCTATTGATGTAATTGAGGAATATACCCGCCCCGCCCGCTACATCGACGGGGGACGCCTGGTGACAAGGGAGGCGCTTTCTGATGCCGAACTCCTGGATTTTCCGGGTATAGGAACCCTCGAAGCTTTTAACAGCGATGGCTTGCGCACACTGGCTACTACGGTGAAAGGCGATTTTATGATAGAAAAAACACTAAGATACAAAGGGCACATTGAGAAAATGGCCGTGCTTCGCGATACCGGCTTTTTTAGCAAGGAGCCTATACTTATCAATGGTGCAATGATCAGTCCACTGGAATTTACGTCCCGCCTGCTCTTCCCGAAGTGGAAACTCCAGGAAGGCGAGGAAGACCTTACTATTATGCAGGTGATTACTGAAGGGCTCAAAGATGGCATTAGGATGCGCTATACCTGGGATCTTAACGATAGGTTTGATAGAGCAAGTGGGGTGCATTCCATGGCTCGTACCACCGGATATACCGCTACCATGGTTGCCCGTCTCCTTGCAAAGGGATTATACGACAGGAAAGGGATTTCAGCTCCGGAGTTCCTGGGGAAAGATGCACGAATAGTTAGTTTTTTACTTGAAGGACTTGCTAAAAGAGGAGTGGTTTATCAACAAACAACGGCAACTATTGCATAAGTGGGGTTTTGCAGCGTATTTTTAGCAGGGTCTGCTTTAATTTATTATGGATGGTTATTGCCTAAAACGGACAATTTAGTTGCAGAGGTTTGTTTGTTTAAGAAAAATTTATAATTTTGCACCCCTCAAAGGAATGGCGAGGTAGCTCAGTTGGTTAGAGCGTCGGATTCATAACCCGAAGGTCACGAGTTCAAATCTCGTCCTCGCTACATCTCAAAATCACATAATTAGCACAAAATCAAGGCTTCCAGAACGGAGGCCTTTTTTTATTTCAGCATATTCAGCATATAGAAAGGGTATTTGTCGTATATTTGTTTTACAATAGTTTAACAAATAATACTTCGTTATGGCTACATTTAAAGCTGTTGCATTGAAACATCAGATCAAGTCTGACAAGACGGTCAATATCAAAATCCGTGTAACTCATAACCGGCAAAGCAAATACATAAGCACAGGTATAACAGCGACAACTGCCGACCTGACAAAATCAATGAAGATTAAAACACAATCGTTTATTGATGACACTAACGAAACAATAAAAAATTACAGGGATAAGTGTAACAAGTTTCCCGAAAAGATAAAGCTGATGACAACTGAGCAGGTGATAGATTTTGTCACCGCAACTGAAGAGATGCTTTCATTGGACTTTATCGCTTTTGGCTGGGAACATGTTATGAAGTTGCACAAAGAAGAAAGGCATCGGACTGCACGAGATTATTCGACTGCATTGAATTGCCTAAAGCGTTATACAAATTCCGATTCTCTGTTCGTTTCACAAATTACAATGAAATTTTTGAATGAATTTACAGCGTTTATTATTGCCAATCCTATAAATGCTAAGAAGAAATCGACAATGTCCCGGGCTCCCTCTCATTACCTCAGTAGTTTAAGGGCATTACACAATGAAATGAAATCTCAATACAATGATGAGGATCGAGGAATTATTCACATTCCTTTCAGCCCATTTGTAAAGTTCAAAATGCCTGCTATTCCTATTACCAAGAAAAGAGCAATTGATGCAGAACTAGTAAAAGAGATATTTAATTTACCAACTGAAGATATAAAGAACTCAAAGGGGACCAATAGGTATGATCTGGGCAAGGATTGTTTTATTCTATCTTTCTGCCTGTTAGGAATGAACTCCGCTGATTTGTATGACTGCACTGATATTAATAAAACCCGAATTGTTTACAAGCGTAAAAAGACACGCACCCGAAGACGTGATGAAGCTGAAATAAGCGTGCAGCTGCAGCCTGAGATTACTTCGTTAATTGAGAAATACAGAGATAAATCAGGCGACCGTGTGTTCAATTTCTATCAGACATATTCGAATGAAAGCAATTTTAATAAGGCAATCAATAAGGGGTTAAAAACAGTTGGTACAAAGATTAAAGTAGATGACCTGGAATTTTATGCAGCGCGTCATTCCTGGGCTACTATTGCACTCAATAAAGTTGGGATAGACAAGTATACAGTTCATTCAGCATTGAATCATGTCGATGATGCCATGAAGGTAACAGATATATATCTGGATAAGGATTGGAGCTTGATAAACAATGCAAACCGTAAGGTGTTGGACTTTGTGTTTAAGAAAAAAGAAAACCCGGCACCTAATGAAGAAACCGGGGTAAAACCTAAGCGGAAACCGAAGAAATTAGCCGAACCAGCTCCGGAAAGTTAGAAGCTTTCTCAATCTAGATAAAGCAAAAACTATTGCCAAGATCCAAGCGATTCCACCTGACCACAACAGAAACTTTTCAAACTTGTTTAACGAATGTTTTACAAGTTTTTCAACCGGGTAAGGAACCCGTATTGTTTTTTGCTTTAGTGTAACAGTTTCTTTATTAATACCTTGTATTACCTGTTTAATATCCGTTTTCACCTGTTCCAGAGTATGCTTTAATTGACTGTTTTCAATCCATGCCCTGGATATTGCATATTTTGTTTTCAAGATTGAGACAGGAGATGAAATACTATCAGCAACGGCAACCAAAACACTGTCGTGTACAATTTCGCCAGGAATGTGCACATAAATAGTTGTATCGCGTATTATTTCTTTTGTTTCCCGTACAATTATGCTGTCTAAGATCTGCCATGGACAACCATACTTATACGCTGCGAGCTCATAGTTTCGCTGTGCTTTCGCACATTTACGATCCAGGAACTTCTCAGAAGTTTGACAGGAAGTAAGTAACAGAACTGATAAATACAGGAAATAGAAACGTGTCTTCATGGTTTGTAAATGTTTTTTGGATTAACTCCCAGCATTTTCAGCCATGATGGTACATTAAAAGATGGACATGCTTTAGCTGCAAATTGATTGTGGCCTGCTATCAAAATATCAGGATGCACTTTAATAAAGGATTTCACATAATTTTCCAGGGCTTTTTTCTGACCAACAGTTCTGGTGTCTTTTGGCGTTTCACAATCAGCAGATAATCCACCTGCATAAACGATGTGACGACTAACAGAGTTGATGCCAACTACCCCGTTGGTTATTTCCCAAGGATCCACATTTGCATCTTCATTATTTGCAACAAGGCGTTCAATTACGCCGTTAAGATGAAACAAATCTGTGTAGCCAACCTGGCGCCATCCTCTTCCAGCCGGAGGAGGATCGAGATGCCAATGACGGATTTGCTCGGATGATACATCATAGAATTCTGGCGTAGCAGTGCAATGAATTACTAAATATTTAAGCTTTTGCATCTGAATGTTGGTTTGTATCGTCAATATCGATTCCGGTATTATCCTGAACCTTTTTACGAATAAGTGATTTAATAGTCAGAAATAGTTTCCCGCCAGTTACTTCGTATCCATTTTCAGCCGCGCTGTAGGCCAGAAATCCGGTAACCAACCATGCTGAAATATTAGCCATGCTAAAAGTATCCTGCTTCATTTCCCTATCCATGGCATACAGTAGCATTACCAGTGCATATGCTATCACCATACGTTCAAAGGCAATGAATAGCTTCCGCATAGAGAACCGTTCTTTTCTGGCTGTTTTTGAAGCCAGTATACCCAGGCACAGATCGAGGATAAATGCGACAAACATGACATGAAAAGCCCCTTTCAGCTCGGCAAAGTAGCTGATAAAAGCAAAAAATATTCCTGTAACAAAATTCCAGTAATGGTCGGAGGACCAATTCATGAGTGTGATCAGACGTTGAGGCATTTGATTCTTTTTCTGCAAATCAATGCCGATATCCTGGTTTAGTAAAGGACAAAAGTTAGCAAGTGTAAACATCCATTTCAGCCACACT
>JBAXXB010000086.1:0-14731 GCA_037128115.1 Bacteroidota bacterium | reverse complement strand
TGAGCATAAAGGCTTATCGGAGCCGGTGTTCGGAACGGTGACGCTGATTAAGTAAGCAGGGGTGAAGGTGGGTAGATCGGTTTATTCGAATTCGAAGAGGATGCGTTATTTATTTTGCGGTATGCTTCTGTTTCTCAAACCAAAAATAAAGACTGGCAATTGCAGCACCTATAAAAGCTCCGGCTAAAACATCGGAAGGGAAATGCACCCCCAGGCACATACGTGAATAACCAACCAGGCATGCCCATATAATGACGGGAACTATAACGTACCATCTGGGATAAACAAGTGCTGCGGCTATGGCAAAGGCGAACGCATCAGCAGTATGACCCGAAGGAAATGTCGGGCTGCCACCGACGCTGAGTTTTTCGATAAAAGGATAGATTTCATAAGGTCGGGGCAGGTTAGTGGCGTATTTTAAAATATTTGCCAGAACGGCAGATAGAGCCACTGGGATGAGAAGGTGCAGCGCATTTCTGCGTAACGCAGTATTTTTCTTTAATAGGGCGATTATTAACAATATCCCCGGTATCCCGAAAGCTAATGCTGCTGCTGAATCAGTTATACCGATAAAAGTGGAATCCAAAGCAGGGTTCCTGTTTTCGAAAATAGCCCTGAGTATTCCAATATCCACCTTATGGAAATATTGCAATAATGAAAGGTGTTCTGCAGATATCAACAGACTCATTATGTGTGCTTTGCGTAATTGTATATGTAGTTTTTTCGAGCTGGTTAATATTGGTAAAGTTAATTTTATCGTCCGGATAATCATCTTCCACAGGAAAATAAAAGTTTGAGCCAGGCAGGTATCATTTACCAGAATTCTTTAGTCTGTATTATTAGAAGGTTTAGGGTCGTTTTTCTGAGCACTATGGTTTGGGATTTGATCCCAGATTTCATGCTAATAAAGGCTGATAAGCGGATTTAGGTAACCCTGTTGTGATTTTACAAATTTGGCTTGGCCCCTACCAACCTGAGGAAGCGCGTATAAAAAGTAAACTCTCCGTATCGAAGTAATACGGAGAGTTTAAGCCGGGTGAATATCCCGATATTTATATTAAAGGAGCTTAACTAGTTGTAACCTGAATAGGACCTAGGTTACCAGGCAAATCCTGTAAATCAAAGGGAATTAGCTGCCTAATTTATCCAATGAAACATTCACATCAACCTGTATGGCTTCGGCAATGTTTTTAATAACTGCTTTTGGGATTGCTATATTGTAATCCTTAGGGGAAACATTAAAAGTGGATTTTCCTGTTACTTTGCCAGCCTTAACCTCGAGGGTACCGTTAGTTTTTACTTTATTGGTAACCCCGTGCAGGGATAAATCTCCTTCGACAATCACTTTATAAATTCCGTCTTTAACCAGGTTAACATCCTTGATGTTGGTTATTTTACCACTGAAAGTTGAATTCGGAAATTTTTCCGATTCCATGTAGTTTTCGTTGAAATGCTCCTGCATCAGTGCTTTTTCAAATTCAAATCCCCTAACCAGTACTTTGAAAACAAAATTACCACTCGAAAAGTCAAGCGCACTGTTAGCCTGCCGGTTTACACCTTCAATTTTTTCCATCGGTGTATCCGAAAAAAACTTAATCGTTCCTCCTTTTGTCATGTATTTCTGTGCGTTAGCCAGAGTAGTTGATAGTAGAATAATAGCTAGTAAACCTGTGATCTTTTTCATTGTCTTTTAGTTTTATGGGTTAAATAAAATTGTTTGTATTCGTCTTATTGATTATGCCTTATTAATGTTACGTACCGGAATAAATTCTCTTAGGGAACCGGCAGCAGGATTTAATGTTATTTATTTGAAGTATCCGGCCTGCTATAAGAGTGATGTGTTTGATGAGACAAATTAACAAACTTAGCTTTGCATGAGAAAATGAAGATGGATGAACCGGAATTATTAAGGGTTGAACCGGCAAAAACTGGTACGCATTACGAAACTATACAAATGGATTTAAAAAACTGGTGTAACTTTGTGCACTTTTACAGTAACTACTATGCGAAAACTTCTCTATAACATCTTCATAGCTGTCCTGACGATGTGCACGCCTGTTTTGCTTTTTGCACAGGCTCCCGCCCAGGTGCGGCAAGGCCCTAAGGGTATTTTTATTTTTACCGGTAAAGACATTCCTTCCGGGAAGAATATTGTAAGTTGTAAAATTGAAAGATCCGAAGATAGCATACATTGGAAGCAGTTAGCCGAATTAAAAACGCCGGTGAAGTTTGATGCCTTTATCCGGGCCCTGGAACTGGCACAACCTATCTTTCCCTCCCAGCCCATTCCGCCAAAGGAAAAACTCAACCAGTTGTATGATAAAGCTGTAGCAAGCGGGAATGCCGATTCTCTTAAGGGAATGAGACTGTTATTCCCCATAAGGGTGGCGCTTGGAATTATGTATTATGATACTACGGCGCAAAAGCATGTAGCCTATCGTTACCGGGTGATTCCCGTCGGGATTACTGGCGAAATAAGCCGTAAAATTGTCTCTGATACCATTTCATTGCCATTCTATGCGAAGTTTGATACGATTACTTACAGCGAAAGCAGTTATAATAACAAATCAGTGATCGTGAAATGGAAATCCCATGGTAAAAATCCGGCGCCTCTATTTATGATTTACAAATTCATTTTCGGGGCCCCAGCCGTGGCTCATGGAAATACTTCACGTTATACCATGAACGACACTACCTATTATGTGTATCGCGACTCCGTTACATCAAGAGATGCAGGTAAGGAACTGCAATATTTCGTTTCGCCCTACGATCATTTTGGGAACTCGGGTCAATCGTCGCAGGTAGCTGTTATTACACAGGATAATTTCAATAAGGCGACATTTATCCGCAATCATATATCCTTTGAACCTGCTTTATCAGGGGTGCAGGTTTGCTGGCATTTCAGCGATCCTGTTACTGTGAAAACGGTAGAACTTTACCGGTCAGAGAATACAAACAATGGTTTTCGGAAGTTGACAGAAGTTTCGTCGGCTGACACTTCTTACCTGGATCAGCATATCTGGCCCGAAAGGACATATTACTATTATATACAGCCAGTTGCAAAAGCCGGCAAACGAACAAAACAAAGTGATATCATGTCGGCCAGAGTTCCAGGAATTAACATGCCGATTAAACTGAATGCGCCTGTACTCAGGCAGGTTGGTGTAGTAAAAGGAGGACGGGTCAGGCTTTTAATCGAAGTGAACGACACTATCGCCACTCAACTCAGGGTTTACCGGGGCATAAAAGGAGGATTGGTTGCATTGGCTGAACCCCTGGAAATAAACAAGGATGCTTTTGTGGCTTTTACCGATTCAACATTGTCAGCCGAAGATATGAAACTCGTTTTTTACGCGGTACGCAACGAGAAAACCGGCGACGGGATCAGCGGTTTATCAGAGGAAAAGCCGGTTGGCATGGTTCCCATTCCCGACGAGGTCTCGTATTTTTATGCATTCCCCTCGAAGGGGAAAGTCGAACTTTACTGGGATGATATCTTATGCCGCAAAAGCAGGTATACATCCTGTGCAATATATCGTCAATATGGTGCTGAAAACAGCAGGTCGCCTTTAAAACTGGTGGCCGAAAACCTTAGTGGTTGCAGTTTTACCGACTACGAAGCCCAGGGCGGGAACCAGTTTACTTATATGCTCAGGCTGTTCGATAAAGATGGTAACGGAAGTGAAAAATCATATAAAGTCACTATCCCTTCTTCCCGATAATTACAGCTTAGCTGTTTGCTTTCCAACTGAATGCTTGCTACTTTCCCGCCAGCCACACTTTAAATTCACCCGAACGTTCGGTGCTTGAAATGGCTTCCAGATCACAGGATGGATTCAGTGTGATCTTTATTCTTGACTTGCTGTACGAAATCATCTTTTCGATCGAATGGTAGCTGATCAGGAATTTACGGTTAATGCGGAAAAAAGATTCGGGGTTCAGCCGCATTTCCAGGTGATCAAGGGTGAAATCGACGGGAAAGGTTTTCCCTTCCTTAAGCATCATGAAAACAATTTTTTCATCCGAATAAAAATAGGCAACGTCCTTGATCTCGAGGGCTTTGATGACTTCACCATATCGCACAACCAGCCTTTTCATGTGATCCGGTTTCTGAATCCCGAGGGCAAGGGCAAGTTTGGCAATATCCAGCCTGTTGTCGGTTTCAGGTTGATGTAATTTGTGGTATTTTTGAAGGCTTTCGGCCAGGCTGTCCTTATTTACAGGCTTTAATATATAATCTATACTGTTCACTTTAAAAGCCTGGATCGCATACTGGTCGTAGGCTGTTGTAAAGATTACCGGGCAATTTACTTCAATTTCTTCGAAAACGCCAAAACTCAGGCCGTCAGAAAGGTTAATATCCATAAACATCAGGTCGGGTTCGCCAAAGGTTTCGAGCCAATGAACCGTTTGAGCAATGCTCTCATGAATGGCCAATATTTGTATCGAAGGTTCAAGTTCGAGAAGCAACTTCTGCAGGCGCCGGGCTGTTGCTGATTCATCTTCAATAATTAATACTTTCATTTTTCTGGTGAGATTATAGGTAATTTGACAATAAAACTTCCACCTGAGGCATCTATGGTTATTTCGCCGAATCCCAGTAAATTATACCGATTGCGGATATTGGCCAGGCCAATACCTGTAGAGGGTTCATTAACTTTTTTTGGTTGCAGGTTATTGGCTATGAAAATATGCTTTTTGTCGGTGTAAATTTTTACAGAGAGAGGCTTCTCAACCGAAACCACATTATGCTTGATGGCATTTTCGACAAGCATCTGTAGCACCATAGGGGGGATAAGCGATGAAAGAGACGCCTCGCTTACCCCTATGTGGAGTTGCAGGTTTTCGCAGTATCGTTTCTTCTGAAGGTAAATATACGTATCAATCAGTTTCAGCTCTTCACTAAGTGGAATAAGGTCCTTTTCCCTGTATTCGAGTATATCGCGGAAAAATTGTGAAAGTTTCTCGACATATTCAATGGCTACCTGCTTGTCTTCGTCGATAATTGAAATTAAGGTACTGAAACTGTTGAACAGAAAATGAGGATTTACCTGGCTTCGTAAGGTCTGAAACTGGACAATTATTTTTTCGCGTGCCAGCGCATCACGTTGTTTAAGGGCATTAAGGCGGAAATTCAAGAAAGAATAGACTAGTAAAGCTAGTACTGATACTGAAAGAAAAATGAACCAATATGTCTTCCAAAACGGCTCCTCAATCGAGAAAGTATATGACTTAACGACTGACGCAGAAAAATCTCCTTTGATGGCAGACCGGACCTTAAATGTATAATGCCCCGGGGGCAGATTCGAATAGGTTACCTGGTTATTCCGGGTATCAATCCATCCCCGGTCGTATCCCTCGAGTTTGATCTGGTATTTTACAAGTGCCGGTGCAATATACCAGAGTGCATTAAAATGAAACGACAGGTAATTCTCGGTATATGAAAACACCTCGGTGCCCAGGTGATTCTTTTTGCCCTCAAAGACCGTGATCATTTTTAGCTGCAAGGAAGGTTGGAGCCCTGATATATCTTTAGGAATCTGTAACCTGATCAGCCCATTCTGCGTACCAATCCATGCATTGTGTTGATTATCAATGGTACAGACGTTCAGGTCGGGATTAATATCCAGCATGCCGATACCAGAAGTATAATAAATAAATGTATTGTTTCGGGTATCGAGAACATCCATACCGTTATTGTGGACGATTAACAGGTGGTGGTTTTTGTCAGCCACCAGTCCGGTAATGTTAATATCGCTCAATCCACTTTCAAGCGAATAATTGAGAAAGGACTTCCCGTTGAAGCGGTATAATCCGGCATTGGAAGTGCTGAACCATATACCACCATCGCTATCTTCGGTTACTGAATAAATGATGCTGCTTTTCAATCCGTCGGCTTTGTCGAAATTGGTGACCCGGCCATTCTGCAGCATTGAAATTCCTTTTCCATCGGTAGCGAACCATACCCTTTTGTGTGAATCAATGAAAACCGAATAAATATAATTATTGCCTGGAAAATTTTGATCCCCGTAATTGATAAATTCTACCTGTGATCCTTTGTGAAACGGATCGCCCTTTATTTCGCATTTATATGCTCCTCCCAGGGTAGCCAGCCACATCTGTTCCCCTTTCCCAGTTATCGACAAAATATTCCCATTCGAAAGGCCATCAGGCTCGCTGAAGAGCTTTGTGCGTTTATGCTCCACATCAATGCAAAATAAGCCATTACCAAATGTTCCGGCCCATATGTAGCCTATGTCATCTTCGTACAGGCTGATGATATGCGTATGTTTCTTAAAAGGAATTTTGGTTTCATTCGTTTTCCCGCTTTTCGTGTCCAAACAAAACAACTGCCCTTCGCTACTGAACCATATGTTCCCTTTCCTGTCGGCAAGTACACTGTTAATATTCTCACCCATTGTGCGGTCAAAGACTGTGAAATAGAGCAGGTTGCTTCCAAGTGAAAGAAATAGCTGGCTTCCTGATGCTATCCAGTAATTCCCTTGTTTATCAGAATACAGGGAACTGATGCGTGAAATATTTAAATTGTCGGCAGTGGTATATTTATCGTTAAAGTTGCCTGCCGCAGTTTCTATACTTATAATCCCATTCTGTTCTGTTGACAACCATAGCCATCCATCACCTGTAACAATATTATTTACAGGCCCATAGGCCCATTTCGCAGAGGCATTTGGAGCCAATATTTTAAAAGTTTCCAAATCCACCTTGCAGATCCCGGCATCCTGCATGCCTGCCCACATGCCTGTCAGGTCAGCGGTAAGACTAAGCACTATGTTGTCGGGCAAGCCCTGGCTAGAGTTTATATTATGTATGATTTTTTTGTCTTTATTGAGGCTGCAAACCGATATTCCTTCATCAGTTGCTACCCACATCCGGTCTTTTTTATCTGCAGTTACTGTGTAACAAGAATTATCCGTCAGGCCATCGTCAGTATTGAAATTATGCAGGTGTTTACCGTCATAATAGTAAACGCCTTCACCATAAGTGGAGAACCAAAGATTTCCCTTCTTATCCATAGCAAATCCGGTTACAGCAACCTTGGGATTACCTTCCTCAGGGTTGAACAGGTGCAGGCTGTCGTTTTCAAGTTGATAGATATTGCCTTTACGGGTGCCTATCCATAATACATGGTCCGGGGTCATGAACAATGACGAAACCTGCATCGCAGTTTGTTTGTCAGGTCCCGGGAAAAAGACAAAATCGGTTCCGTTGAATTGATAAAGTCCCTTGCTGGTTCCAATCCACATGAATCGGTTATCATCCTGGTAAAGGCACGAAATGGATGTTTGCTGAAACTCATCAGGCATCTTGATATTCCGGAAAAAGGGTTTCTGCCCTGAAGCCGAGTAAACACCCATGCACATAACGAGCATGATTATCCCTGTTTTAATGTAAACGGGTATGCCGGGTAGTTTGAGTTTCATTAGTGTTTTCTTGAATGGCAATTGGGTTTATTTCTCCTGAAATTTGAAAAGTGTTAAATTCTGAGCAGCCCTTTTGTGAGATGGTATGTCAAGGACTATTGACAAATTCTGCGTACACAGTAACTTTTATTTCTTCTGCTATTTTTTGGTATACCACGCGGGGAATCGTAATGTCGTGATCCTGAAGGAGAACTGTAAATGCCGAATCAGCATATATAACACCTTTGGTTATTCTTAATTTGACTTTAATTATGCGTTCCTGTTCCACACCATGGAGGATTAATTTCCCTTTAGCCCGTATTGTATAAATTCCATCGTGTGAAAAATCAAGCTGTTCGATGATTTTTCCCTCGAATTTTGAATATGGAAAGGCTTTGGCTTCCAGGTAGTTTTCGTAAAAATGTTCCTGTTGAAGCGGGCTGTTAAAGCCTTTAAAGGATTCTGTCGGAATGCTGAATGCAAACGTATGTTTAACGGGATCAATCACGCCCTGGAGTTTGTCGGATGAAGCCTTAATTATCTCCAGCGGGGCTTCTGAAATAAAAATCACTTTACCGGCCCGGCACAGGAACATTCCCTTCTGGGCGAAGGTGGTCTTAACCGCTAGAAGGAGAAAAATGAGTACTGGGATAATTTTATGCATAATACTGCAGTTTATAGAACAAACTGATAGAGTGTGTTATTGTTTAGCGTAATCCGGATATAATTATTTATTTGTCAGTTGGTTGAAGGCCTTAACCTTGGGAGCTTTAAGGGGAGTAATGTCAGTATGATGAACTGAGACCTTTGCAGTTGGTGAATCCTGGAAACCGTACTTTTAGTTTTAGCTGCACAAATATACATTATATCCGGAGATTCATTCAATGAAGAGGATGGTTCGGATTAACCGCCATGTTTATATGGCGTTTTTTGCCTTTGTATTCTTGAGATGTCATTGGGATAAAGGTATTTACTGTTCCAGAAGTTATTTTACACCAGGAATCGTTGGCCTGATCCAGTGAAACCAGTCAATAAAAGCCTTATCTGGGGGTTGTCCGGCTCCTAATATAATAATATTTATAGTACAGGGCAATAGGGATGGTGTATATGTAGTTTTTGCCTCTGAATTATAATACATAAAAGGCTGGTTTTTGGAATTATTTTGTACCTTCGCACCCCCGAACGAATAACTGATTTGGGTTTTGAATGAATTGGAGAGGTGGCCGAGTTGGTCGATGGCGCACGCCTGGAAAGTGTGTATACCCCCAAAGGGTATCATGGGTTCGAATCCCATCCTCTCCGCTGATATGTAATGCAAAATAGAGCAAACCACTGAAAATCAATACTTTTCAGTGGTTTTTTATTTGGGGGAAAAGCAGAAAAAAGCAGAAAAAAGCAGAATTTGAGTTGGAAGATCGTTGGAAAAAATGAGGCTGATTTTTCCAACGATTTAGGTTCTTTTGCACTGAAAATCAAAAAGTTGCGTTGGCTATTGTTGCTCGAAAAAAATACATTTGTTCACACTAAATCGTTGGAAAAATGGCTAGAGCAACGTACTCTGTTCTGTATTTTATTAACAGAACTAAACTTAACAAAGACGGGAAAGCTATGATCAGCGCCCGAATCACGCTAAATAATCAAAAAACGGAATTTGCTACAAGTAGGACAGTTGACCCCGAAGAATGGAGCCAGGAAGCTGAAAAAGTAAAGGGCAACACGAAGGAGGTCAAGGAAATTAATTCCTACCTGACGCTTATCAGATCGAACCTTCTATTGAAGAAAAGAGAGTTGGAAGAACACGGTCAAGAATTGACGGCTCTCAATCTGAAAAACGTTTATATGGGTCTTGATGCAGGGTCAAAAACAATTCTTGGAATTTTCAGGGAACATAATGAAAAGTGCAAGAAATTAATGAATATAGACTTCGCGCCAGGAACTGTAGAGCGCTATGAAGTATGCTACAAGCATATATCGGATTTCATTAAGATCAAATATCGGAAGACTGATGTAAAGCTGTACGAAGTAACACCAATGTTTATAAGTGATTTTGAGCTATACCTAAAGACTACGCGAAAATGTGCACATAACACCGCTACCAAGTACATTAAAAATTTCAAGAAGATTATAAGGATAGCCCTGGCCAACGGCTGGTTAAAGAAAGACCCCTTTGCCAATATTAAATTCCACCTGGATGCAGTTGACCTTGCATACCTGGATGCAAAAGAACTGGATAAACTGATGAAAAAACAGTTTCCTATAGAACGGATGCAACAGGTGAAAGATGTTTATCTGTTCTGTTGCTTTACGGGACTGGCATTTGTGGACGTAACGAGCCTGACTAATAAAGATATTGTAGATAATGAGGGGTCGAAATGGATAAAAAAAAGGCGGAGGAAAACAAAAAATTGGTGCCATATTCCATTGTTGGAACCCGCTCTTCGGATACTTGAAAAATATGAAGGAAACCCACAATGTATAAGTAAAGGGAAATTGCTGCCTGTATTATCGAACCAAAAGATGAATGCTTACCTGCAAGAGATTGCAGATATTTTGGGGATTGACAAACACCTGAGCACACATACTGCCAGGCACACATTTGCAACAACAGTTACCCTTGCCAACCAGGTATCGATGGAGGTAGTATCGAAGATGCTGGGGCATTCGAGCGTGAACATGACCAAGAAATATGCACGTGTGGTGGATGACCTGATTAAAAAAGATATGCAGAAAATAGCAGGTAAGTATGATGCCATAATGGCGAACTAAGCATGAAGGCTGCTCTAAAAGGGCAGCCTTTAATTTTTATCCTGTTTTGAACTTATAAAACCTGATTGCGATATATAATCCTGCTGTAAACCAAGCTATAGCACCGGACCAGATAAATAGTTTTTGCCACCAGGAGAGAGGCTTTTGGACAGGGCGATCAACATAATAAGGCACCTTGACGGTTTGGATGGTGTTGGATGTGGTGGTGTGAATGGCGCCGGGGATTGTGGCGGCGACGGAAGAGGCTTTTTGTTCGAGGGTATGTTTGAGAAGACCGTCTTCAACCCAGGCTTTACTCAGGGAATAAGTGGTTTCGAGTTTGCTGACCGGACTGTTCATCAGACCTTTGGTGATGATGACGGGAATGCTGTCATGAACTGATTGACCCGGAATCGGAACGTAAATGGTAGTGTCTTTTATGATTACATGCGACTGGACGACAATGCTGTCAAGGTGATGCGGACAGCCCCATTTGGTGGATGATAAGTCATATTTCATTTTTGCTTTCCAGCATTTACGTTCAATCCTGTTCTGAGTGCCACAAGAGGAGAAAATAAGGATTGATAACAGTATGAAAAATATCGTTTTCATGATTTTGTATAAATGTTTTGTGATTTAATGCCTATAAACCTGCACCATGACGGCACATCAAACGAAGGACAAGCTTTGGGAGCGAACTGATAATGACCGGCAACTTTTACTTCCGGGTGTTTGAGTATGAATTGGAGGACGAAATTGCGCATGGCAAGAAACTGAGATTCGGTACGGGTATCTTTGGCTTTTTTACCATCAGCTGCCAGGCCTCCGGCATAGACAATATGAACACTCACTGAATTGATACCTGCGACGCCGTTTGTAATTTCCCAGGGATCGACAATATTGTCGTCATTATTGGGCACCAGTTGTTCGATAGAACCATTCAGATGGATAAGGTGGGTATAGCCGACCTGCTTCCACCCTCTTCCTGCAGGAGGAGGATCGAGGTGCCAGTGCCGGATTTGATCTGAAGTAACTTCGCTGAGTTCGCGGGTAGCGGTGCAGTGAATGACGAGGTATTTTATATTTTGTGACATGGTTGTGATAGAGGGGTTAGGAGTTGGGGGTTAAGGGTTAAGACTAAGCGAGATCGTGTTTTTGGCGGTTTTCGCAATCAACTTTAAAGCAGGCTAAAGGAATGAGCTTTTCGAGGGCGGTTACGCGCTCATGCAACTCCTTGTTTTTAGCCAGGACATCATCGTATTGTCTTTCGATAAAGGAAATGGCCTTTTCGGTGTAATCGAGCTTGCCGGCCTTGCGGATGTAACGGAGGGAAATCAGGGTGGAAATACCTCCGCCGGTGATAAAGCCGGCTATGATGGAAAGATATTCGACCATGGCGACTGTGTTTTATACTTGTTTAGGGTTCAATTTTGCGTTGTTAGCCTGGATACGCTGCTGTATCTCATTTCGTTTGGTTTCCATCAACTGGATTTGGGCAGTTTGTTTTTCCAAACGTGTTGCAGCTAAAACAGAGACATCGGATTGCTGTATTTCAGCCAGGTGATCCGTGTGAAGTTGCAGTAAAGCCGTGATCCGGGTTGATTTGCTACCGGTGGCGGTGGCAAGACGCGCGGTAAGTCGGGCTATATTTCCGTTTGTCCTGGCAATGCATTTTGCTTTATATTCGGTTTCAGACTGGACAAAATCTTCGAAGGTGCGTTCTGTGTTCATGTTATACTTGTGTTATGGTTACGGTATTATGGCTTTGTAAATAAGCAATGTCACCATCGGGACTACCCCCATTGCAGGTCATCATGGCAGATGGAATGGTGAGGGCAATTGTTTTACCTGTGATGTTAAAAAATACATTGTTGTTTCCGCTTGTGGTTCCTAATGCTGAGCAAACAGGCAGATCGATGGTTGTAAATTTGGTACAACCGTAAAAACAATAATTACCTATTGTTGTCAATGCAGGAAAATTCGGATTTACCAGTCCGGTACAACCATCAAAGCAACTGTATCCTACTGTTGTTAATGCGCTAAAATCGGGAGCGACCAATCCTGCACAATTCTGAAAGCAATTATCCCCTGCCGTTGTCAATGCACTAAAATCAGAGGTTAATCCTGTACAATTATAAAAACACTGGCTGCCAGCTGTGTGCAGGGAAGTGAAATCCGGGCCAACCAATCCGGTACAATCAACAAAGCTGTAATCGCCTGCTGTGTATAACGAACTAAAATCAGGACTGATCAATCCAGTACAAGCATGAAAGCAGTTAGCCCCTGCCATTGTTAATGCACTGAAATCAGAGGTTAAGCCTATGCAATACCGAAAGCAATTCACAGCTGCTGTTGCCAAGGAGCTGAAATCCGGATTAATCATTCCTTCACAATCTGTGAAACAATAATTTCCTGCTGTTGTTAAGGCACTGAAATCTGGATTTACTAATCCTATACAGCCGGCAAAACCATTTTCTCCTGCTGTTACCAAGGAACTGAAATCCGGATTAGTCAATGTTGTACACTGTTCAAAACCATGATCTCCAATTGCTGTTAGTTGAGCCATGAAAGCTGAATCAGTTAATCCAATGCAACGCATAAAGCAATTCTTTCCTATAGTAGTAAGAACAGGAAAACTAACCGTGACTAATCTGTTACAATGATAGAAATTCCCAAGACCACTACCAGTTACATTATCATAAATGACTTCTGCGCAAACAGGGAAACTGACTTCGTTCAGATAATCGCAATTAGCAAAAGCACTATCGCCTATAGAAATGATACAGTGTGCTATATCCATTACTTTCAGGATAGAATCTTCCCCTTCGAATAAAGAGGGTTTGATGGATATACCACTAACTCCATATAATTTCACTGTGTTGCCACTGATAATTAAAGAAGTGAAGGCTGTGCCGTTAACAGGTAAACCGAAGAAGGTGTTCCAATCGTCAATATCTGCGCTATCACCAACCAACAGATCGGCATTATCAAGATCATCGAAAGATAGTTTTAATGAAAGCAAGTGAGGTGTTATAGTGACTGTATTATTATCAAGCAAATACTGGATGTCGTCATCCGGATCACCCTCATTGCAAAGCATTAATGCAGAAGGTACAGTTATAGAAATAGTACATCCCGATATGCTGTTGAATACATTATCAAGACCAGATGAAACACCAGAACCTAACGTCAACACTGATGGCAGATTAAAAGAGGTAACTGAAACGCAGTTGTCGAAACAACTATTACCCACGGTTTCGAGTAATGGGAAATCAAATGTTGTTGCACCCCAACAATTACTGAAACAACTCTGACCGGCAGAAACAAGAGCAGGGAAATCAAATGACTGTATAGCATATAAACCTGAAAAACAACTTTCTCCTGCGGTTTCAAGTGAATCCAGGGTGAATCCTGTTAGGGAAATATCTCCATAGAAACAACGAGCACCAGCGCAAACAAGAGCAGGTGTGGTTAGACTTGACATATTGGCAAGACCATTGAAACAATCATCTCCTGCCGATGTAAGTGAAGGCAAGTCCAAGGTATATGCGCCGGTACAACCACTAAAGCACGCATCCCCCGCAGTTTCAAGCAAAGGAAGATCGAAGGTTGACAGGGAACATTGGAAAAACGCCTTATCTCCAGCAGAGAGCAGTGCGGGAAAAGTGAAAGTTGCGACTCCCGCACATCCATCAAAACCACCAGTGCCGATAGTTTCCAGGACAGGAAAACTAACATCTGAAAGTGTGGTAATGCCTTTAAAAGCATAATTCCCTAAAGTTGTAAGGGATGGCATAGAAACAGACAACAAGGAATCAATATTTTCGAAAGCTCCATTGTACGCATGCACCGGGTCGGAAGTGACTTCGGTACAATCAGAAAGAAAAATACCCCTTAACCCGCCACAATTGGTGAAAGCCTTGTATTCTACTTTTGTGATACTGCCATTATCGAATATTTCTTCTAATCCCCATTCGTTATAGAATAATTCCTGTTTGACCGTAATATCACTGCCTCCATATAAAAGAATGGCATTCCCTAGCGAAACGAGTCGCGAAAACGGAGTACCATACGTTGGCAAGTCAAAGAAAGCGTTCCAATCCGAAAGGTCAGTGCTGTCACCGACAAGCGTATCGGCATTGCCAATCGTGTTGAAAGCGAGTAACAAAAAGGTCTCGTTGGATGAGGACTGCAGCGGATGCCTGAATGAGCCTGTTGCCATGATCAGAAGATATTTAGGGTTACGGTGATGTCGCCGGTGGGTGCATTTTTAGACCAGAGAGTAACTGCTCCGGTGCTGCTTTCGGTTTTGGGGAAGATACCGGCAGACTGAACGGTTTCAATTGAGTCGTTATCCGGAATGACATCGACGATGCTGTTTGCCGTGATGGCGGAGTTCGCCTGGGTATATTGATACAGTTCATCCACCAGGATCCAGTTTAAGGCAACCAGAACGACACCGGGAATTTGGATAGGCTTATACACTTCCGGTTCGGGTACTTCGGATAATTCACGGAAGTTGTCATTCACTTTAGCGATGAGGTCTTTGGGGCTTTCGCGGT
>JBAXXB010000085.1:0-14936 GCA_037128115.1 Bacteroidota bacterium | reverse complement strand
CCTTATCAATTCGTACGACCTGTCTAAAGCCGACAGGCAGGCTTTCGTAAAACTCAACCAGTTCTGTGCCGAAGCATACGCTGATAACATCGCATCGGCAGTGCTGGTCAGCGCCCAGCCTAAAGATATTGCGGGTTTTATACATACAAATGACCTGAAGCTGGATTTTTACATTACGGACGACATCGTGCTTAAGACCATAGTTCGTTCAAACCCGGGCCTGCTTTTAATGAAAGATGGCGTCATCCTGAAAAAATGGCACAGGAATGATATTCCCGAGTACAAAGACTTTAAAAAATCACTTGGAATAAAGTAGAAGTTCATATTTCCCTGGCATCTGGTTTTGCCTTACAGCTAAATCGGGAAGCCCATAATCACTTACTTAAATGCTCCGTTACACCCTGGTCCGGCTTATGTATGGAATACTGGTTCTTTTCGGAGTGGTTACCCTGATATTTTTCCTCTTCAATGTATTGCCCGGTGATCCGGCACGCATGATGCTCGGCCAGAGGGCGGATATTGCTTCCGTTGAAGCCATTAACCTCGACCTGGGTAGGGATAAACCCCTGTTGGTTCAATATTTGGGTTTCCTGAATGATGTTTCCCCACTCTCATTTCATAATACAAAGACCCGGAAAAGTGCCTTTTATTTTGACACATCCAGGTATACTTCTGCCATAAAATTGATGAGCATCGGAAGTTCAGTAGTAGTGCTGAAGAAACCTTATTTACGGCGATCCTATCAGAGCAAGCGGCCAGTTTCGGAAATACTTACTGAGGCTTTTATCCCCACTATGGTCTTGGCAACAGTGGCGATGATAGCTGCCACAATTATAGGCCTAATCCTGGGTATTTTCAGTGCGTTATACAAAGACGGGTGGTTCGACCGGATTTCACTTATCGTAAGTATTTTGGGTATGTCGCTGCCATCCTTCTTTGCCGCAATACTGATTTCATGGCTATTCGCATATGTATTATCCGACTATACAGGATTAAGCATGTTCGGCAGTCTTTATACCGTTGACGATTTCGGGCGGGGAGAATATATTGACCTGAAAAACCTGATTCTTCCGGCCCTTACCCTGGCAATCCGTCCATTAGCCATAATTACCGAACTTACCCGGAGTTCGATGCTCGATGTGATGTCGCAGGATTATATCCGCACGGCCCGGGCAAAAGGTCTCAGCATGTACCGGATTGTGACCCGACATGCCTTGAAAAATGCGCTGAACCCGGTTGTTACTGCAGTCTCGGGCTGGTTTGCCTCCCTGATGGCGGGAGCTGTTTTTGTAGAGTATATCTTCGACTGGAAGGGCGTGGGTGTAGTGATAGTGGATGGATTGGAAAAATATGATTTCCCGGTTGTTATGGGTGCCGTATTGTTTATCTCGGTTTTACTCATTATTATTAATATTTTTGCAGATCTTTTGTACGGTGTGCTTGATCCCCGTATACGCTACGCTTAAACTTTTAAAATCTAAACATACATAAAATTAAACATCACAAAAATGAGAAAGAAAATTGTTGCCGGAAACTGGAAAATGAACAAGAATTTCCAGGATGCTGAAGATTTAATGTTCGAAATTGTAGACGAGCTTACCGAAAAAGGCTCAGGTGACACAGAGGTAATTATTTGTCCTCCAGCCGTATACCTGGAAATGAGCTCCGACATTGCAGCTGAAAACGGGTTTATGATAGGAGCACAGAATTTAAGCCAGTTTGAATCCGGGGCATATACCGGTGAGATTTCAGCTGCCATGATACATTCCATGGGTATATCCCATTCCATACTCGGTCATTCCGAACGCAGAATGTATTTTGGTGAAAACGATATAATTATAGCAGCCAAGATCGACCTGGCGCTTAAAAACGGCATTATACCGATATACTGTTGTGGAGAAGTATTGGAAGAACGTAAGGCTGAAAAACATTTCGAAGTAGTCAGAAGTCAGGTTAACGAAGCATTGTTTCACCTTGGAGAAGAAGCCATCAGTACTGTAATCATTGCCTATGAGCCTGTTTGGGCCATTGGGACCGGGGTTACGGCTTCTTCAGCTCAGGCACAGGAAATGCATGCCTTTATCCGCAGCCTGCTCACCGAAAAATATGGTTCGAATATCAGTGAAGAAATATCAATTCTCTACGGTGGAAGTTGTAATGCAAAAAATGCAGCAGAGCTTTTTGCCAACCCGGATGTTGATGGTGGCCTCATAGGTGGTGCCGCCCTGAAAGCTGCTGATTTCGTAACTATTGTGAACTCGTTCAGCTAAAATGGAATATGTCGAAATGATATGCCATCCTTCACCGGGTGCCCATAGTGCTGAATTGTTGATGACCCTGCTGGCCGATGCCGGGTTCGAAAGTTTTACGGAAAATGAAAACGGGACCTTATCGGCGTTTATTCAGGCCCCGGCCTATACGCCCGAACTTTCATCCCGTTTAAGTTCGGATGAATTTTCCGAATTCATGGATTCTTTCCTTGTGGAGAGAATTGCGGATCAAAACTGGAATGCCGTTTGGGAGAGTGCATATGATCCTGTTCTGATTGATGGCAAATGCATGGTAAGGGCACCTTTTCACCCGGAGCCGGCAGGAGTGGAGTTCGATATTGTAATAATGCCTAAAATGTCGTTCGGTACTGCACACCATGAAACGACCAAGATGATGATACAATACCTTCTCAGCCTGCATCTTACAGGAAAATCCCTACTGGATATGGGCTCGGGAACTGCAGTGCTGGCCATACTGGCCCGCATGAAAGGCGCTTATCCGGTAACAGCCATTGATAATGACGAATGGGCATACAATAATGCATTGGAAAACGTGCAGAGCAATAATTTCGCTGATATTGAAGTTGTACTTGGAGATAGTTCGCTTTTGCCTGGTAAGAAGTTTGATGTCATCATGGCTAATATTAACAGGAATATTCTGCTTAACGACATACCCGCCTATGTAAAAAGTCTCAATCCAGGGGCAAAGCTCTTTATGAGCGGGTTTTATGCCGAAGACCTTCACCTGGTTGAAAGCAAAGCCATGGAAGTGGGTCTGAGTCTCATGTCCAGCCGTTCTGAGAATAAGTGGACAGCCGCATGTTTTACCCTGTGAAACTGGTGTCCGGGTATCTACCTGAAAAGGCTGATACTCCGACATTGGTTTCCTTCAACGTTTGTGCTTTCCTTTTCTAAAAAGGAAAGCATTACCATTATGACTTTTCATGCTGAATCCATAACGAAATGTTGATAAAAAGAACTGCTTTTTTCGCTCTTTTCTGCCTGATGGTTTCAGCATTAAACCTCAAAGCACAGGAGCACACCCGGGCTTTTTCGGCCGATACTGCAAAGTTTATAGCTGAACTGACGGCTCAGTTCCGCAATGTAGGCGATGCTGATGCAGCTGAAACCAAGCTGGTGTTATCAGCCTTTACGTACCAGTGGACTTCAAACTTACTCTCCCCCGCGCAGAAAAAACAGGCTCAGTCGGTTTGTTTAGCTATGGATGAACAAAAGCTGGAGGTAGCGCCTTATTACGTTCTTTATTTCAATATTATAACAAGTCTGGTAAAAAAGGATGCTGTTGCCGGAACATTTGATGTATTTCACAAAAGTATCAATTACTGCCTGACCGCAAAAACACCTTCCCGCACCGTTCTAAAATACCTGATTCAGACAGAACTACTGATCAGGAGAAATGCTTTGATGGAATCAAACACCGAAGCCTGGTATGCAAGGGATGGAAATTATACGTTTGCTTTCGATACAGTTCCCTACTTTGCTTTTCCATCGGTGGTCCTGGCTTGTGTGGTTCGTAACGATAGTGCTTGTATATATGAAACCCGGGGAAGTTATTACCCTCTGACACAAACATGGTCAGGAAACGGTGGAAAGGTATACTGGGAACGCACCGGTTTGGCCCGAGACGTAGTCTTTGCAAAGCTATCGGCGTATACAGTTGATACCAGGTCAATTTTCTATTCAGCGGATTCTGTCATGCTTTATCACGGCGGTTATTTCAATAAATTCCTGGAAGGCAAGCTCGAGGATAAAGCCATGGTGGATATCACTCCCGAAAATGCTACCTTTCCGAAGTTCACTATGAAAAAAGGTAACGGGATTTATATAAGCCTGTTTAAGGATATTGAGTTTTTTGGCGGGTTTAATTTACAGGGATCCAGGGTAATAGGCACTCCGTCAGGTGATGGGTTTTCGACCATTGAAATCAAGCATAACACTAAACCGCTGGTCACCTTAAGATCCACAGAATTTGTAATAAGGTCCGACAGGTTTGTTTCGGCCAGGGCATCAGCCCTGATTTACCTGGAGAACGATTCTATATTTCATCCAGGCCTGCAGGTGCATTTCAACCTGGCCAACGATGAACTCAGTTTGAGCAGGGGTGAAGAAGGCCTTACCCAAAGCCCGTTCTTTGATACCTATCACCGTTTGGATATCTATACCGGGGCTCTATACTGGAAGCTGAATGAGGATGTGATGAATTTTGAAGAAACCAAGGGCCTCAGGACGAAGAGTGAAGCTTCATTCGAATCTTCAGACTATTTTTCGGCCTATCGTTTTGATAAGATGCAGGGAATTGATGATGTTAATCCCGCTATGCTTGTCTCGGCTTATGCCCGCAAGCATAATACCGACAGGTTTTTTGCCGAAGATTATGCCAGTTGGGTAAAAAAACCGCTTGAACAAATTAAAGTTCAACTGATAAAGCTGGCAAATGCGGGTTATCTTTTTTATGATACCGATCACAGCTTTGCTGTGGTTAAACCACGTCTGAATGAATACCTTGCCGCTCGCTCGGGTGTTAAAGACAGTGATATTATCCAGTTTCAGTCGTATGTCGAAAAAGGTTCAAATGCGTCGCTTGACCTGAAAACACTCAGACTGTCGATCGAAGGCGTTAAACAGGTGATGCTCAGTGATTCGCAATATGTTTATGTGGTGCCACGCGACGGGAAAGTGATAGTAGGGAAAAACCGGGACTTTTCGTTTAATGGGCGGGTACATGCCGGATTATTTGATTTTATTGCCAATGAATGCAATTTTCAGTATGATAAATTCTCGCTCAGTATTCCCCAGATCGATTCGGCTTTGATGGTGGTCCCGGCCTGGAATATTCAATCCAATGGATACAGGCCTTTTGTCAGGGTTAAAAATGTGCTGGCCAATATGAACGGGGAATTATTCATTGACTCCCCCGATAGCAAGTCGGGCAGGAAAATGTTGCATAATTTCCCACTCCTTATCAGTAAGGACACAAGTTATGTTTACTTCGAACGGAAGGATATCGTAAACGGGACTTACAAAAAGAAAAACTTCTTTTTTATGATTAATCCATTTACCATGGATAGTATCAATTCGCTGCCTCCCGGTGATCTGAAATTCGAAGGTAAACTGGTATCGGCAGGTATTTTTCCTGATTTGTATGAAACAATCAGGGTGCAGAAAGACTATTCCCTGGGGTTTGACCGGCTTATACCCGAGCCCGGGCTCCCGGTTTATCATGCTAAAGGCACCTTTTCGGATACGCTTAGGCTGAGCAACAGGGGTTTGCGAGGATCAGGGCACCTGACTTACCTAAGCTCTGTGACCGAGTCGGTCGACTTCCTGTTTACACCTGATTCCACTTCTGCAAAGGTTAAAGATTATCATTTGGCGCGGGTCGACGGACAGAATGAGTTTCCTGAGGTAAGGGTTAAAGATGCCCTGATCAAATGGACTCCTGCAAATGACCTGATGACAGTCAGGAACTCGAAAAATGACTCTATCAGCATGTTCAATAAAAAGGCAAAGTTAAACGGGGTGCTTTCTGTTAGTCCGACAGGCCTGAAAGGAACCGGCCTGCTTTCCTTCGATGATGCAATGGTAAGTTCCAAAACCTATAAATTTAAAACCGAATCCTTTACTTCTGATACCTCAGACTTTAAATTACTGACCGTTGACCGTATTATGGAAGCACTCCGGGTTCATGTATTTAAAACTTCAATTGATTTTGCAACCCGGCAGGGGCATTTTACAGCTACTGGCAAGGGGGCTTTGATGGAATTTCCTGTTATTAAATACAATTGCGTTGTTGACGAGTTCGACTGGCTAATGGATCAAAAACAACTCCAGTTGGTAAATAAGGCCAGTTTTACGCACGAAAAATACTACAAGTTGAAACCTGAGGAACTCCTTGCATTCGATCCCGGTGCTGAAGTATACACTTCAACAGATCCCAAGCAGGATTCTCTTAGTTTCTATGCCTTGCGGGCCCTTTACAACCTGGATTCCAATTTTATGAAAGTGGAAGACGCCAGGATGATAAAAGTGGCTGATGCTGCGATATTTCCGAATAATGCCGAGCTTTCTATCGGGAAAACAGGCCGCATTAATGAGCTTAAACAGGCTGAAATACTGGCTAACAGAAAAAGTCTGTACCACCGTTTCTATAATGCCTCCGTCACTATCGGTTCCAGGAAGCTCTATACGGCAAAGGGCTTGTACGATTATACCCCTGCAGACGGAGAAGTTACAACCCTGGAAATGAAAAATATTGCGGTGAACAACAAAGGCGAAACTTTTGCAGGGACTGCTATAAGTGATTCGATGAATTTTATGCTGAACCGATATTTTCATTTCCAGGGGAAAATGGAAGTCAATGCGTCAACCCGCTTAGTATATTTTGAAGGCGGGTTCGGTTTTGTTCATGATTGCTATGTATTTCAACATGAATGGATTAAATTGCATTCAAAACTGGATCCGAAAAATATTGTGATACCGATTACGGATGATCCTGAAAACACCGGAAACGGTAAATTGCGCGTTTCTATCTATTACTCGAGCACCGAGAATACGATCAAACCCGGATTTTTTGCAAAAGCCGAAAATGTTACTGATCCCGATATCATCTCAGCTGGTGGTTATGTGACTTACTCCCCTCAAAGATCAACCTATAGTGTCAGCGATACGGCTAAACTCCGTAATCCCATGTTGACCGGTAATATGCTTTCACTCAACACTTCGAGGTGTTTATTGACGGGCCAGGGCCAGATGCAGATTGCAGCAAACCTGGGTATGGTGCAAATGAATTCTGCCGGTGAAATTAACTATTATTCACTGGTTGATTCCACCTCCCTGAATGTGTTGAGTGCAATTGATTTTTACTTTTCGGCAGATGCGTTGAAATTGTTTGCCGATGCACTTACTGCTTCGGAAGCCAAAGGTATAGATGTTTCTGGTCTTAGTTACACCCGCTCCCTACGTGAATTTGCCGGCCAGGAAGAAGCTGATAAAATACTGACAGAATTAAGCCTTTACGGGCAATTCCGTAAGTTCCCAGCCGCCCTGGATCATACTATAGTACTCACCGGGTTACAGATGAGCTGGAATAAAAACCTACGTTCATTTATCAGCAAAGGCCCTATCGGGATAAGTAACTTAGGCAGGCAGGCAGTTAACAGGCTGGTCAATGGTTATGCTGAAGTCGGTAAGCGCAGGGCGGGCGACGTAATTAATTTGTATTTTGAACCTGATGAGAACCAATGGTATTTCTTTACTTATTCTAACGGAACCATGCAGGTTTTGTCGTCAAACAAGGATTTTAACGATAAAATTGCCGGGCTTAAGGAAGATCAGCGGATAATTAAAGGGGAAAAAGGGAAAACGACTTACCAGTATATCCTTGGAACCAGTGAAAAGAAGGCAGCTTTCCTGCGGAAAATGAAACAGGCAGCCGAAGAAAATTAGCGGGTTCCATTTTCTTGATAAAAACCTGTTATCTTTGCTGGTTCAAGGGGAACGGGTATTTGATTCAAGATACAATACCTGTTTAAATCACTATTAATCATTGAAATACGCCGATCCCGTTCAAGTGATTGAGTATATAAGTTTACAAATAACCGGAGGTAAAAGAGATATGGATGAGACACTTATATTGGTTGCAGGCGGGGTTGTAGCTTACCTGATGGGTTCATTTTCGTCGGCCGTATGGATAGGAAAATGGTTCTACGATACGGATGTGCGAACCCAGGGAAGCGGCAATGCCGGGGCAACGAACACGATAAGGGTGCTTGGAATCAAAGCCGGTATTATTGTCATGATACTGGATATAGTGAAAGCATGGTGCGCCGTAATGCTGGCCCGGTTTATTGCAACCGGCAGGATAAACCCGGATCAGTTAGTTGAATACCAGATGATTGTCGGGGCACTTGCCGTGTTAGGACATGTTTTTCCAGTCTTTACCGGATTTAAAGGTGGCAAAGGAGTAGCTTCGCTGGTCGGGGTTATCATTGCACTTTATTCACCCTTTATCTTCCTGATTGTATTGTCATGGTTTATTGTGGTCTTTATATTAACGCGATATGTTTCCCTGGCTTCAATCAGCGCCGCGATACTCTTTTCAGTGCTGGCAATATTTATTTTCCCACAGCAGAACACCTACCTGATCATTCTAGCTGCAATGATTGCGATATTTATCCCGCTTACTCATTTTAAAAATATTAAACGGTTGCTGCGGGGTGAAGAGTCTAAACTTACATTCAGAAAAAAAATAAAATAATCGCAATAGTTCATTTAATGTTAATATCTTAGTACCATCGAATTTTAAAGTTCTGATTAAGATTGTTAATTTTACAACATCAAACATAATACCTGTAAATAACTGAAACACAAAATACTATGAAATTTATCATCAATAGCCAGGCCTTACTGAAGAAACTTCAGTTCTTAAGCGGAGTTATCAATTCAAATAATACCCTACCCATTCTCGATGATTTTCTCTTTGAACTTGATGACACTACGCTCAGAATAACTGCTACAGACCTGGAAACCACCCTGATCATGACTCTCGAACCATCGATGTCGGATGAGCCGGGAAAAGTGACTATCCCTGCCAAGTTGCTGCTTGATTTTCTGAAGTACTTGCCGGATGCACCGATTACATTTAATATCGATGCCAATACCCTGGCTATTGAGATTCTTTCGAGCGAAGGAAAATATAAACTAACCGGTCATAATGCCGAGGACTATCCCGAGCTCCCACTGCTGGATGAAACCACCAGTTTTGAACTTTCATCCGCAATACTCGCATCAGGGATCACCAAAACCGTTTTTGCTACCGGCAACGATGAACTTCGTCCTGCCATGGGAGGTGTGTTCTTTGATATTATGCCCGATTACCTGACCTTTGTCGCTACCGATGCACATAAGTTGGTCCGCTATCGTCGCAACGATGCCAAATCGGGAATATCCGCCTCATTCATCATCCCGAGGAAACCCCTGAATGTACTGAAGAATTTGCTGCTTGCCGAAGATCTTACCGTGCAGGTTGAGTATAATGTGACCAACGCTGCTTTTGCATACGAAGGAGTGAAATTGTACAGCCGACTTATTGAGGGTCGTTACCCTGCTTATGAGGCTGTTATTCCGAAAGATAACCCAAATCACCTGACCGTCGACAGGAGCCTTTTTATTAATTCCGTAAAACGACTTTCTCCTTTCGCCAACCAGTCGACCCACCAGGTACGGTTGCGCATCAGTGGACAGGAACTCCTGATGAATGCCGAAGACATCGATTATTCGAACGAAGGTGTTGAGCGTCTGGCATGTACGTATTCGGGCGATGATATGGAAATTGGTTTTAATTCTCGTTTTCTGCTCGAAATGGTCAGCAACCTCGAGTCGACCGATATATTGTTCCAGTTATCCGGCCCAACACGCGCCGGTATCATAATTCCCGCCAACCATAATAATCCCGATGAAGATATACTCATGCTGGTTATGCCCGTCATGCTGGGTCAGAATTAGAAAATCCCAAATACATTTTAAATCAAGAGCCCTGGTAGAAATACCGGGGTTTTTATTGTATTTTCTTCATGATCCGGGAGCTTTATAAGCTGGCAGACTCAAAATCTCAGTAATTTAGTCGCGTAATTAGACGAACGGAATACTGTAAACTTTTCAAATTATGCTCAGGATTGTTGCCGATGAAAAAATTCCGTTCCTTGCCGGGGTCCTTGAGCCCTATGCGGAGATAACGTATATGCCTGGCAACCTGATCTGTAATGAAATGATCAGGGATGCAAATGCTTTGCTGGTTCGTACCCGGACCATTTGCGATAAACACCTGCTCAAAGGAACCTCTGTAAAGTTTATTGCAACAGCCACAATAGGGTTCGACCATATTGATACGGAATACTGCCAGGCAAGAAATATTGCCTGGTTTAATTCCCCAGGCTGCAATTCTTCCTCTGTGCAGCAGTATATGGCCTCAGCCTTGCTAATACTTTCACAGGAAAGCAATTTCGATCTCACAGGTAAAACGATAGGAATTGTTGGTGTTGGGAATGTAGGATCCAAAGTTCAGCGACTGGCCGAACTATTCGGGATGAACGTATTGCTGAACGATCCACCCCGTGCCAGGAAGAAAGCAGGATTAGGATTTGTAAGCCTGGATGTATTACTGCAAAACAGCGATGTTGTTACACTTCATGTGCCACTTATCAAATCAGGTGCCGACAAGACACTTCAATTATTAAATGAGAACAGGCTTAGTAAAATGAAAACTGGTGCATGGCTGATCAATACATCGAGGGGTGAGGTGGCTGAAAACGACGTAGTTAAACAGGCTTTACTCTCCGGGAAACTGGCAGGTGCTATGCTGGACGTATGGGAAAATGAACCTGGAATTGACCTGGAATTACTCGGGCTGGTTTCATTAGGCACCCCCCATATTGCTGGCTATTCCGCCGATGGAAAAGCTAAAGGAACGTCAATGGTTGTTCGGTCACTCAGCAAGCATTTCGGGCTGCCACTTACCGGTTTTTACCCTGAACAGGTTCCATTACCATGTGAACCCGAATTGGTGATTGATGGTGCAGGGAAATCAGTCTTACAGGTTTTAACCCAGGCCATTTTGTATACATATCCGATCCGGGAAGATCATTTTCGTTTGCAGCAATCCCCGGGAACTTTTGAACTGCAACGAAGCAACTATCCGCTTAGGCGTGAATTTGCGGCTTATACAGTTAATCTCTGTAACGGGAGTGCCGGAATGGTAGAAGCCCTGGTCTCTCTGGGATTTTTGGTAAAAAAGATATAAAATTCTCTACAGAGAATATCAAGCTGAAAAAAGTGTTTTGATCAGTTTATCAAGCAAGTAGGAGTATAGCTGACAGGCCCTGGATACTCAATCTTTAGGACTTTCGATGGTTTCACCCAGTTCCATCCAAAGAATAGTTTTTTCGTCAATCAGCTGAACCAGCTGGTTGTATTGTATGGATAGATTAGTAAGACTTTCGGGTGATTCGCTTCCGGAATTCATCCTGTCCATGACCAGGTCTTTTTCCGATTCCAGCTTCTGAATTTCTTTTTCAAGAGTTTCGAAATCTTTAAGTTGCTTATACGATGGCTTGGAAGAAGGTTTTTTCTCTTTCAGGGTAAGTTTTTCCTCTTTAGCAGGTTTTTCGGCCCTTTGGGCCATTTTCTGCTCTTTCATTCGCCATTGGTAGTAATCGGTATAATTACCGTAGAAATCCTTTATCTTTCCCTGGCCTTCAAATACAAAAACATGGTCGCAGAGTTTGTCGAGCAAAAAACGGTCGTGGGAAACGATGAGTACACAACCTGCAAAGTCCTGGAGGAATTCTTCAAGTACCTGTAAGGTATAGATATCCAGGTCGTTGGTAGGTTCATCGAGGATCAGGAAATTCGGGTTCCGTATCAGTTGAAGCAGTAGGTACAATCGTCTCCTTTCGCCACCGCTCAGTGCGCTGAAATACGCCTGCTGAACCGGGTACGAAAAATCAAAGTGCTGAAGGAACTGGGATGCGGACATGCTTCCTTTTTCAAGCTTGATTTCTTCGGCAACGCCTTTTACAATGTCGATTACGCGTATGTCCTCGGTAAGTTCAAGGCCGTTTTGCGTGTAATAACTCATTACCACGGTCTGCCCGATGGAGATACGACCTTTATCGGGTGTAAGCCTGCCTGATATCAGGTTAAGGAGAGTGCTTTTGCCGGTACCATTCAATCCTACAACCCCTATTTTTTCACCTCGTTTAAACAGATAAGTAAAATCATCAACAGCCTTAAAGTCGCCGAAATTTTTACTCAGGTTATTGATCTCAACGATTTTTCCCCCAAGACGGTTGGTATTGACCCCGAATTGTATGCTTTTATCGTCACGCTTGAATTTCGCTTTCGTTTGCAGGTCATTAAAGGAGTTGATCCTGGCTTTCGATTTGGTTCCCCTGGCTTTCGGCATACGGCGTATCCATTCCAACTCGGTGCGGTACAGGTTTTTAGCCTTTTCCGTCGATTGGTCCTCGGCAAGCTGCCTTTCGGACTTCTTTTCCAGGTAGTAGGTGTAATTCCCCTTAAAAGTAAATACGGAATTCTGGTCCATCTCGAGTATGGTATCACAAACATTGTCAAGAAAATAGCGGTCGTGGGTAACCAGCAACAAGCTGAGGGACTCGCGGGCGAGGTACTCCTCAAGCCATTCAATCATCTCGAAATCAAGATGATTGGTAGGCTCATCCAACAGCAACAGGTCCGGATTTCCGAGCAGGGCACGGGCCAGGGCTATTTTTTTGCGCTGTCCGCCCGAGAGGGTTCCAACGGCCTGTGACAGATCGTTGATCGAAAACTGACCTAATATTTCTCTGGCCCTGGTTTCGTAATCCCAGGCTCCGGAGGCATCCATTTCGGACATGCAATGATTCAGCATACTGTCGCTCTCCGGCCCTGGATTGTGCTTGACGGACTCAAGAGCAAATTCGTAATCATGAATTACCTTCATCATACCCGTACCTTTCGAAAAAATGGTATCAAGTATGGACTTAGTCTCGTCGAGTTGCGGGTTTTGTTGCAGGTAATCGATGCGAAGATCCCTGCGTGTTGTTATTTTACCCGAATCGGGAGCTTCGATGCCGGCCAGTATATGCATCAGCGAGCTTTTCCCGGTACCGTTGCGGGCAATCAGGGCTACTTTCTGGCCTTTGTCAATGCTGAAGCTGATGTTTCGGAAAAGGACTTTTTCACCGTAGGCTTTGGATAAATTGTCGACCTGAAGATAGTTCAATGACTTAAAATGTTAGTTGGGATAAGGAATGCAAAATTAGCAAGATTGAACGAATATTTTTCAATGAATCTTGCCTTGATTTTCGGGCCAGAGTCGAACGATTCAATCGCAAAAAAAAAAGCTTCCTCACGGAAGCTTTTGTAGATTTGCTCAATGCTGAATTATTGCATCTTAACATTGATTGCTTTGGGACCGCGGCGATCTTCCACAACTTCAAAGCTAACTAAATCGTCGTCTTTAATTTTGTCGATCAAGCCGGTTACGTGTACAAAAACTTCTTTGTTTGTTTCATCATCAACGATAAAGCCGAAACCTTTCTGCTGATTGAAAAATTTTACTTTTCCAGTAGACATTGTAATGGGTATTAGTAATTATTTTAATTGATAGTTGAAAGCAAAGATAAGATAATTATTAATAATTAACACTTTTCAGCAAATATTTTTTAATTATCTGATTTACAGAGTTTTGGGTATTAATTTGATTAATCAGCATAAGGTATTGATCTCCAATAGATTAAAAAAAAGATCAATTTTTGACTCTTTTTTCGTCATTTTAATCCTCATTTATTCATCAGTGATTCAAAAACTAATTTAGCCTCAATTGGCGAATTTCCACAGAATAAAAGTTCGGGTTTAAACCCACTGCAGACTGCTGGGCGCGATGGTAGCCCGAAAATAGCACATTTTAAATCGGCGGTAAGTTGTATGCATCTTATCCCGGCAGGTTTGCCTTCGGGCATACCGGGAATGACTGAACTGATAGATGGATAAATGCAACAGGCAGCGCAGGCGGGGCGGCATTCCATGAGAGGTTAGGGGTTAGGGGGTATAGGGAAACAGAATTCGACCAGGGGCCATAAAGATCGTCTGTATAAAAGGAAGGACTAGTAAAATGAAAAATCAGGAGTCAGAACAAGTGGAAATAAGTTTCCGTTAATCCTGGCTCCTGATTATTAACATGTATTACAACTGGGGGCCGGCTGCTACCAGGCGTTTACCTTCCTCCTGGTCAGTGTATTTTGCGAAATTATCTATAAACCGTTTGGCCAGATCCTGTGCCTTTTCATCCCAAATGTTCTTATCCTCATAGGTGTCGCGCGGATCGAGTACAGCAGGATTAACGCCGTGCAATTCAGTAGGAACTTCCAGATTAAAATAAGGAATCATCTTGGTTGGGGCATGATCGATGGAACCATCCAGGATGGCATCAATAATCGCACGGGTATCTTTTATCGAAATGCGTTTGCCGGTTCCATTCCAACCGGTGTTAACGAGGTATGCTTTAGCCCCGGATTTTTCCATGCGTTTTACCAACTCAACCGCATATTTGGTCGGATGCAGCGAAAGGAAGGCATTGCCAAAACAGGCCGAAAATGTGGGCTGTGGCGAAGTAACACCCCTTTCAGTTCCAGCCAGTTTAGCGGTAAAGCCCGAAAGGAAATGGTATTTGGTCTGATCATCAGTGAGTTTCGAAACAGGGGGTAACACACCGAAAGCATCTGCTGTCAGGAAAATTACTTTTTTTGCATGCCCGCCTTTTGAAACGGGTTTTACAATATTTTCGATATGATGAATAGGGTAGGAGACCCTGGTATTCTCTGTTACTGAGCCATCAGCAAAATCAATGGACCCGTCGTCGTGTACCGTTACATTTTCAAGTAAGGCATCGCGTCGGATAGCGTGGTAAATATCCGGTTCATTTTCTTTGCTCAGGTTGATGCACTTGGCGTAACAACCGCCTTCGAAGTTAAATACGCCCTGGTCGTCCCAGCCATGTTCGTCGTCACCGATAAGCGCTCGCTTCGGGTCGGCTGAAAGGGTCGTTTTCCCTGTTCCCGAAAGGCCAAAGAAAATAGCAACATCTCC
>JBAXXB010000084.1:0-15129 GCA_037128115.1 Bacteroidota bacterium | reverse complement strand
GGCGTAATAATAAGCACCTGTGCCCGCAACAGGAACACCATCCACAAAATTAGCCGGTTGCCCGCCAATTCCGCCCATGGTTGATTCGTAATTTGTCATGCCGGCCTGTAAAGCAGCCAGCACATTGGCTAAACCCCAGCCGCGGGTGGAATGAAAGTGTACGATTTGCTTCTCTGGACGCCCGATTTTATCCATCAGCATGGAATAATACCGGTACACTCGGTCGGGGGATGCTGATCCGTCGTGGTCAGCATGCTCTACGTCGCTGGCACCTATATCGAACCAGCGTTGTGCAAACTCCACTGCCTTTTCCATCTTTGTTGGACCTTCGATAGGACATCCCCATATGGTACTCACCGTTCCGTTTACTTTTAACCCGGCATCCTTAGCCATAGGGATATATTTCTCAGCCATGGCCCAATATTCAGCCAGCGAAAGACCTGAGTTTTTTACATGGTGCGATTCGCTGGTCGAGACCATCAGTAGTATACGATCAGGTCCCCAGCCTTCTTTCCGGGCCTGTATGGCCCGTTCAATTGCTTTTTCGCGTATGGTTACAGCAGTGAGGCTAACACCTGGCAACAGGCTTCCTACCACCTTGCTGCCTCGGATTTTTTTAAGCAGCTCATCCGAATCTTTGAATTGCGGCATACCGGAAGGATTACCGAGGTTTGTCACTTCCACATGTTTAAAACCGGCAAGTATCAACTGTTCGGTCAACCATAGCTTGGCTGCGGTAGGTATAAATTTTTCTTCGTGCTGGAAACCGTCACGAACGGTAATGTCGCCTATGGTAACTTGTTTGGGATAATTCATGATGAAGTTTATGGGTTTATTGCCGGCTGAATGAAAAACTGTCTAAAGTTAATACAAGATTTCATACAACACATATATCTTTTGCAATATTTGATATAATCGGATTGAGGAGCTATGAAATCTGCCTCGGCCAGAGTGATAGGCCTATAGTATTCCGGCAAAATAACGGCTATGACAAAGTTTCAAATGCCCACCCGTTTCCTTTAAAATAGACCACTTCGTTGATCCCGGCTTCTTTCAGCAAGGAAAATCCCTTGTCGAAAGCCAGGTCGAGTTCATGGGGTTTATGCGCGTCCGAATTAACCATTACAGGAATGCGTAGTTCCCTGACCTGCTTCAGTATATCCAGGCCGGGGTACGTGGTTTCCGAACGTTGCTTATAGATTCCACGCGTATTTACCTCAACTATAATGTCACGGTCTTGTATCAGCCTGAGTGTTTCGTTAACCAATGCCCGGTACCAGTCTTCTTCCTCTTTAAAGAACCGATCCCGGTTATGCATTTTTATTTTGTCAAAATGCCCGATGATATCAATATGCTGACTTTCAATCATTTCGTTGAGTTGCATGAAATAGCGGGAAACGGCTTTTCGGATATCACTCCCGAATAGTTCATTCAGACCCTTGTCGTAGGTTTCGTAATTGGAACCGTCAGTAAACCAGAGCTCTGCGGCATTTTCGGGTCGCACCAGGTGCACGGAGCCTATAACGTAATCCAGTTTATACTCTGCCTTTAATTTGCCAAAGTTATCCGACATACCCGGGATATAATCCATTTCCATCGCGGAATAAATTGCAATCTGGGTGGAATACTTCAGTTTCAGGCCATTCATCAAGGCGAGGTATTCTTCTTTTTTTTCCTTCCTGAACGAAAACGAATTGTCGAAAGGCAATGGCGAATGCTCGGTAAAACCGATTATCTTAAAACCTTTGGCGATGGCTTCTAGTATATATTCCTCCGGATGAGACGATCCATCGGAGTAGTGGGTATGGGTATGGTGATTTGTAAGCATAGGTTCTGATGGATGTAAATCTTGGATCTAAAAATGCGGCATTGAGATTGTTGAATTCATAGGCTACTCACTTGAAACTATCTTGTAAACCTTATCCCTTCGGCGTACTGTCCTCGAAACCGGGAAAGTCGGGCCTTCCCCTTTCACAGCAAGTTCGCAGGGCTGATCATTTTTAACTAACCCCGAAACAATGGCTTCATACACACCGGTGGTCGGGCCAATAATCTCAATCTGGTCTCCATTGGCGATTTCGTGCGAATCCATGCGAACATGTGCAACACCGGATTTAGCGAAATAATTAACAACCATTCCCACATAGATTTTCTTTGTAGTTGCCAATGAACCATGCACCGGCGACCATTCGCCCAGTTTGCTGCCCATATAATACCCGTCCCAAAAACCCCGGTTATATACGGTTGCCAGTTCATTATCCCAGCGTTCGATATTCTCAGGCGTAAATTCACCGTTGAACCAGGCACTTACTGCTTCACTGTAGCACCGGGTTACTGTTTTCACGTATTCAGGTGAACGGCCTCTGCCTTCAATCTTAAGCACGGTAACGCCTGCAGCCAGCACTTTATCCAGTAAATGTATGGTTTTCAGGTCCTTGGGCGACATAATGTATTCGTTGTCAATCTCCATTTCGGTATCGCTTTCCTTATCCTTAACGGAATAGGACCGGCGGCAATCCTGCAGGCAGGCGCCACGGTTGGCCGAAGTATTATGGTTGTGCAGGCTCAGGTAACATTTGCCGCTGACAGCCATGCATAGAGCGCCATGAACAAATATTTCGATTTTTACCAATTCGCCTTTGGGGCCGCGTATGTCCTGTTCCCTGATCTGCCGGGTAATAGCTGTGACCATTTCCAGCGAAAGTTCGCGTGCAGTTACCATAACATCGGCATAACGCGCAAAGAATTTCACGGCCGAAATGTTGGTGATATTGCATTGGGTGGAAATATGGATTTCGACCCCCTGCTCCCGGGCATATTCGAGCACGGCCAGGTCGGAAGCAATAATAGCCGTGACGCCATTGGCTTTGGCGGCATCAATGGTGCGCTGAACTTCTTCGATTTCGTTGTCGAAAATCACCGTGTTCATGGTAAGGTAACTTTTCACCTTGAACTGCCGGCATATACGGGTGATTTTCGCAAGGTCTTCGAGGCTGAAATTCATGCTGGAACGTGCACGCATATTGAGTTTTCCTACCCCGAAATACACTGATCCGGCACCACCCTTTATGGCAGCCATTAGCGACTCGTAAGAGCCGACGGGAGACATGATTTCTATATCCTGTAAGGGCATTTGCTGATTTTTGTGCAAAGGTAAGGGAATTTAGGTGGATCATATAGGATCCTTGTTCAAGGTGTACCCGGTCAATCAGGATATGAATTCTAAATAATTCTCCTGGGTAATCAGGAGGAAAGTCGAATTATCGTAAGTTTTTAAAAACTCTTCCGGAACCTTGGTTTTCCTGGCAGTCCATTTAAACTCAAATCCTGTCAGTTGTCCTCCTGATTCTTCAATAAAATCAATTTCTTTCTGGTCGTAAGTCCGCCAGAAATAGTTATTAGATATTTTGCCCCTGTAATGGTTCATTTTAAGCCTTTCGGCCAGGCAGTAGTTTTCCCATAAGCGGCCTACATCATCACGCAATTGAAGCCGGTTGTAATTTGCTATAACTGCATTTCTGATGCCATTATCCCAAAAATAGAAGCGGGGAGATTTTGAGATTTCCTTTCGTAGATTGCGGCTAAAGCCCTGGTGAGCAAAGATAATATAGCATTTTTGGAGAAGTTCCAGATAGCGCTCCACGGTTTTTCGGTTCACCCGCAGTGTTCCTGCCAGTTCGTTTAGCGAAACATCATTCCCAATTTGAAAAGCCAGCAGGCGAAGAAGGTTGATAATAAAAAGCGAGTCCTTGAGGTTATCCAGTTCCAGTATATCCTTTAACAAATAGCCATTTTTTATTGACTCCAAAACGCCAATTTTTTCTTCGTAACTTGCAGCCATAACCACCTGTGGATACAATCCGAAGATTAAATGCTCTTCGAGTTGTTCCTTCGATTGAAGGAAATCATTTTTAAGTTCAGTTTGAGCAAAAGGGAACAAATTAAAATTCGTTCCCCTGCCGGTAAGTGGTTCCCCAATATCCCGATGCAGGTCGAAGGTAGATGAGCCCGTTACGAAAATGCCAATATCGCTGATCGTATCAACAATAAGTTTAAGATTTGCCCCAATATTAGGAATCTTCTGGGCTTCATCTATGAAAAGAAAATCATAACCGGCCACAAAGTTTTTCAGCACTGCACTTCGCTGGCTCGATAATATCTCGGATACGTCAAGATTCTCGCCATGAACCAACAATATTTTTTTGTCGCTCATGTCGTTCATAATTTCCGACATTAAAACCGTTTTCCCGGTTCTTCGCGCGCCAAAAAGGCCTAGTACTTTACCTGGTTTTAGGGCGTCAAGCATCCTTTGTTTGATAATTCTGGATACCATGATGTAGAAATTTAGCTAAATTCTGACATCAAAGATACAACTCTAAGAATAAAAATGTACCCCGACTATTAAAAATACTGTCACAAATTTGTTTCTCTGCCGTATTTTTCAATACGTCATTTTGGCAATCCAAGTGCCTGGTATCTAGAAAAGATACCCGTCAGCAACTAACAATAGCTGATAGAGGATGTGGTTTTTTAGCTAAAAGCCTGCAGCATTGCGAATAAGTGGCTGCTTGTCAATTTCCGGGGAATGCCTATAATTGTCTATCCGGCACGGGTCTGAATAACAGAATTATGAAATAAATAAAGGCAGGGTATCACTTCAAGTGAAACCCTGCCTCATATAAAATTACAAGCAATTAAATCGAAACTTTTAAACTTAATTCCTTCAGCTGATCGTCCGAAATGCGTGAAGGTGAATCTATCATCACGTCACGTGCGGCATTATTCTTTGGGAAGGCAATATAATCGCGTATGGATTCGCTGCCGCCAAACAAGGAACAGAGACGGTCGAAACCGAAGGCAATGCCTCCGTGTGGAGGAGCGCCGAATTCGAAGGCGTTCATCAGGAATCCAAACTGGGCCTGTGCATCCTCTTCGCTGAATCCCAGCAATTGTAACATCTTATGCTGTAGTGGTTTGTTATGGATACGAATGGATCCGCCACCGACTTCCACCCCGTTGATTACCATATCGTAAGCATTGGCACGTACGGCTCCCGGATCGGTGTCGAGCAGGGCAATGTCTTCTGGTTTAGGTGAAGTGAAGGGGTGGTGCATGGCGTAAAAGCGCTGTGAATCTTCGTCCCATTCGAGCAGGGGGAAATCATACACCCAAAGCGGCGCAAAGGTTTCGGGGTTGCGCAGACCGAGACGGTTACCCATTTCGAGGCGGAGTTCATTCAGTGCTTTGCGTGTTTTGTTGGCTTTCCCGGCCAGGATCAGCATCAGGTCACCGGGTTTGGCATCAAAGGCAAGAGCCCATTTTTTAAGATCTTCAGGGGTATAGAATTTATCAACCGACGATTTCAGGGTTCCGTCCGCAGCATAGCGGACATAAATAAGCCCCGCGGCACCAATCTGGGGTTTCTTAACAAAATCAGTCAGTTCGTCGAGCTGTTTGCGGGTATATTCCGAACAGCCTTCTGCGTGTATTCCTACCACCAGTTCGGCTTCATCGAAAACTTTAAATTCTTTTCCTTTTGCTAAGTCGGTAAGTTCGATGAATTTCATGCCGAAACGGATATCCGGTTTGTCGCTGCCATAATATTTCATGGCATCGGCCCAGGTCATACGGGGAAGTTTTACTACATCAACACCTTTAACGGTCTTGAAAAGATGCTTGGTCAGTCCTTCGAAAGTATCAAAAATATCTTCCTGGGTCACGAACGACATCTCGCAGTCGATCTGGGTAAATTCGGGCTGGCGATCTGCTCGCAGATCTTCATCGCGGAAGCATTTCACAATCTGGAAGTAGCGATCGAAGCCGGCAACCATCAGCAATTGTTTGAAAGTTTGAGGTGATTGCGGCAGGGCATAAAATTCGCCGGGATTCACCCGTGAAGGAACCACGTAATCGCGGGCGCCTTCGGGTGTGCTTTTTATAAGTACAGGAGTCTCCACTTCAATAAAGTTGAGGCTGTCCATATAGTTTCGTGTCTGGAAAGCCAGGCGGTGCCGTAGTTCCATATTGCGCTTCACCACGTTTCGGCGAAGGTCCAGGTAGCGGTATTTCATGCGGAGTTCATCCCCGCCATCGGTGTTATCCTCAATGGTAAAGGGCGGAGTTTTCGACTCGTTGAGTATATCCAGTTTTTCGACCGTAATTTCAATGTCACCGGTCAGCATCTTGGCGTTTTTATTGCTGCGTTCTGCAACGGTTCCTTCGACCAGGACCACAAACTCGCGTCCAAGCCTGCGTGCCTGTTCACAAATAGCGGCATGAGTTTCCATATTGAAAACCAGCTGTGTTATTCCATACCGGTCGCGGAGATCAATAAAAGTCATTCCTCCCAGGTCGCGCGAGCGCTGAACCCAGCCGGATAGTATTACGTTGCTGCCCACATGGGCCATGTTCAGTTCCCCACAGGTGTGTGTACGAAGCATAGGTATATGATTTTAATAAAGGCTGCAAAAGTAATAATTTTTAAAAGACAATTTGCAGAAGCTTAAGCATCACTCGTGGGGAAGTTCTGATAAAATCCGGTGAGATTCAATATGTTCAGCCGCAAACAGCAGCGTAATATGAAAAAGGTAATTCGGTTTTCAGTTTCTCTGAATTTTATTGCTAATAGTGAAACGCCAGGATACTGAAGGGTTAAATCGTTTGTTTACCGTTCTTTCCTGTGCATCGAATCAAGGAGGCGGTTTATGCCGCCTGGAAATAGCAGGTAAAATATATTCGCATTTTCATAAAAAGCGTTAAAACATACCATTGAGATAAGAAAAACGCTTGATTTTAGCCCCCAAATTCATTACCTTTGCAAACTTTTCCCGAAACAAATACTCATACACCCTCTATATGAAACTCTCACAATTCAGGTATCATCTACCGAATGATCTGGTGGCATTACACCCTGTCGAAAACCGGGATGAATCGCGAATGATGGTACTCGACCGCCGAACGCAAACCATTGAACACAAAACCTTCAAGGATATACTCAATTATTTTGGCGACGGCGATGTGTTCGTGCTTAACAATACCAAAGTTTTCCCGGCTCTCTTGCTGGGCGAAAAAGAAAAGACTGGTGCCAAAATAACCGTTTTCCTGCTTCGTGAATTGAACAGCGAAGCCCGTCTATGGGATGTGCTCGTTGACCCGGCCCGTAAAATACGTATTGGCAACAAATTATATTTTGGAGACGACGATTCACTGGTGGCTGAAGTTATCGATAATACTACCTCACGTGGAAGGACGCTCCGCTTTCTCTTCGACGGGCCTTACAGCGAATTCAAGCGTACCATAGAATCATTGGGTCGCACACCGCTTCCCGAAGAATTGCAGCGCCTGCGCGATATTGAACCCGAAGATAAGGAACGCTACCAGACCATTTATGCAAAAAACGAAGGAGCTGTTGCTGTTCCCTCGGCCGGCCTTCATTTCAGCCGCGAACTGATGAAAAGGCTTGAATTGTCAGGCGTTAATTTCGCAGAAGTGACCTTACATGCAGGTCTTGGAAATTTCAGGGCTATAGATGTGGAAGACCTCACCAAATACAAAATGGATTCGGAAGAATTGCTGATTGAGGAGGAACAAACACTGATTGTAAACAGGGCTATTGAGTCACGCCGAAAGGTCTGCGTGGTGGGTACAACCACTATGAAAGCCGTTGAATCATCGGTTACAATTTCTGGTCAGCTCAAGCCATACAGCGGGTGGAGCAATAAATTTATATTTCCCCCTTACGATTTCAGTATTGCTTCGAGCATGATCACTAATTTCCATATGCCACAGTCGCCCATGATGATGATGGTGGCAGCCTATGCCGGGTACGACCTGCTTATGAAAGCCTATAAAGAAGCTGTTACTCAGAAATACCGATTCTTTACTTATGGTGATGCTATGCTGATCCTTTAACTTCTGATCAAACGCCATATTGAACTATAAATTAACCCCTTTCAAGAGGGGTTTTTTTATGTCACGAATATCCGATAAGAAGTAAGGAAAACCATCAGTAAAAATGCAATTATTGAGGCTAACATGTTTTCTTAAAGCTTTTTACCGCATAAAAATTTTGCTACAATGTGGGCAGTTCATCGTACTTTGATTTACAAAGAATGAGGGTTTCCACATTAAAGCCAACCATTAATCATGTCCGTAATTAACAGGATAATAGTTTGTTAGGATTTTAAATTGAGTCGTTTAGATTGATGTGAATCTAATTCTCTCTTCACGCAATTCTCCCATTAAAACAACCCGCTTCCGGCATCAATTTGCTAATCGATTATTTTAAACATACACTTCATGGATTTTCAATTAATGTTTTACATTTATCATTCCCAAATTACCACCGAAAAAAATCATCATTGATGGAATCCATTCGAAAAATCTATAAAACCGGGCTTGGTCCCAGCAGCAGCCATACCATGGGACCACGTTTTGCGGCCGAGAAATTCAGGCTTAAAAATGATACAGCCACACAGATCCGTATCACGCTCTATGGAAGCCTGGCGGCCACCGGCAAGGGACATCTTACCGATAAAGTACTGAGGGAATCCTTCCCGGAAGATAAGGTAAAGATCATCTGGGAGAAAAATACCGTGCTGCCCCAGCATCCGAACGGGATGAAATTCGAGGCTTTTAACGATAAAGGGATGCTCCTGGACGAATGGACTGTTTTTAGTATAGGTGGTGGGGATATTGAGGATGATGCAACCAAACTGCAGAAGACACCGGTTTACCCTCACACTAAACTTACGGATATACTGAAATGGTGCCAGCAGAACGGACGCACCCTCTGGGAATATGTCGAAATACACGAAGGAGCAGGAATCTGGGAATTCCTGGCGGAAGTTTGGGGGACCATGAAGGAATCCATAATTCGCGGCCTGGAGCATGAAGGAGTTCTGCCTGGCATATTGCATTTGCCACGTAAAGCATCGTCGTATTACATAAAGGCTATGAGTTCGGCCGGAAGCCTGCAGAAGCGGGCGCTGGTATTTGCTTATGCCCTGGCGGTTTCGGAGGAGAATGCAGGTGGCGGCACCATAGTTACTGCGCCTACCTGTGGCTCCTGCGGCGTTGTTCCGGCTGTTTTATACCATGTGCAAAAGACTTATAATTTCTCGGACACCAAAGTTCTGCGCGCGCTTGCTACCGCTGCCCTCATTGGGAACCTGGTTAAGGAAAATGCTTCCATATCCGGTGCTCAGGTGGGATGCCAGGGGGAGGTCGGAACAGCCTGTTCCATGGCAGCCGGGGGCGCAGCACAGCTTTTTGGCGCTACTCCGTCGCAGGTGGAATATGCTGCAGAAATGGGGCTTGAACATCACCTGGGCCTGACTTGCGATCCGGTTGCCGGCTTAGTTCAGATTCCCTGCATCGAACGGAATGCCATTGGTGCCGGGAGGGCCATGGATGCCAGTGCCTATGCACTGCTTTCCGACGGGAACCACAGGGTTAGTTTCGATAAAACCTGTCTCGCCATGAACCAGACCGGGCACGATCTGCCTGATATCTATAAAGAGACTTCGGAAGGCGGTTTGGCACTGTTGGTTAAGTAAAATCCAGATTTGGATAAATCCAGGGAATGGAATACAGGAAGTTGAACTTTCAGCCTTGATAAGCAGCGTATTCAGTTCATACATCTCAAAAGAAAGTTCTTGTACAATCAGCCCTATTTATGATAAAAAAATATGCTATTATCGTTGCCGGCGGAACAGGTACCCGCATGAGCGGTGAAGTTCCCAAGCAGTTTATGCTGCTTAGTGGAAAACCTGTTATTTTACATTCTATTGAAGCTTTCTATTCCTATGATCCACTGCTAAAACTGATATTGGTTATACATCCCGAATATTTCTCATATTGGGAGCAATTGTGCGGGGAATTCGGAATAAGTATCCCGTTTCAACTTGCCCCGGGTGATACAACCCGTTTCGGTTCAGTGAAAAATGGATTGGAACTAACTGATGATGAAGGATTTGTGGCCATTCACGATGCGGCCCGCCCGCTGGTAGATGCTGATTTTATCGGGAAATTGTTTTTGGAAGCAGAAAAATTTGGCTCGGCAGTACCCGGGATAACCCTGAACGATACCATCCGGCAGCTGGATGGCGACACTTCACGGCAACTCGACCGCTCCCTGTTACGTGCTGTGCAAACCCCGCAGGTATTCAGAGTCAATGAACTGAAAAGGGCTTACACCCAGCCCTTTCAACCCATATTTACTGATGATGCTTCAGTAATGCAGTCGGCCGGATTCCCCCTGCATATAGTGGAAGGTAGTCGCGATAATATGAAAATCACGCACCCAACGGATATACCTCTGGCTGAAATATTGCTACATACTCGATCCCGCCAGGGAAAATAAGTTTCCAATATTCAGTATATCAGCATTATGTGACTGATGATTTCGGGCAGGGAATCAAATTACCTGCTTCGGATAAGCAATCCTTGAAGGCTGAATTCCAATGAAATTCATTTAGCCGACTGTTCCGGGAGCCACCTGAGAAATGCTTAACATCAGCAATTTTAAAGATTAAATGAGTGCACTTCCAGGTACAGAGGCCCCTCCCGCCTAAGGATGCTCTCATACAAAGTTATTCCGACCACATTTTCTTCCTGGATTTCCAGGGTATTGTATTTGATGATGATCTGCTGGAATAGTTTTTTATCCTGCACTTCCCTGATACGGCCAATGGTGAGATGAGGGACGAAATTCTGCCGGTCTTTTTCCCATCCACATTTTTCGAGCTCGCTGAAAGTAGCCAGGGCCAATTTATCGAGGGCTTCCTGTTTTTCGATGCCAAACCATATCACGCGCGGGTCGTAACGGCTGCCGAATATTCCGGTATTGGCAATGCTGAGGGTAAAGGGCCCGGCCTGTGCAACGGCATCAGCCAGTGCCTGCTCTATGGCGGGAATCTTTCTTTCATCTGTTTCGCCGAAAAACTTCAGTGTAAGGTGTGTATTTTCGGGTTCAACCCATTTTATCCGCTCGTGGCGGAGGGAGGAGGTGATTTCGTTGAACAGGCTGATATACCTGGCAGTCGGGTGTATTTTGATGGCAGCAAACAGGCGCTTCATAAAAAAGAATCTTAATTTGTAAAATTAGGAAAGTTTCTTAATTTTGCACTTCGGTTTCGGGGCGTTAGCTCAGTTGGCTAGAGTGTCAGACTGGCAGTCTGAAGGTCATGGGTTCGACTCCCATACGCTCCACCCTTTAATCGAAATAAAAATTATAAAACGCTGTATACCAAAAATATACGGCGTTTTATTTTTTATACACACCCACTATTACACCCATAACCGGGGACCAGGCTCAAAACAGATCATGTTCAAAACTCGTGGTGCAAGATCTTTTTTCAGTACTAACAAGTTGGGATGGCGGAAAATCAGGATAAATCCAGCACTTCAGAATTGATTTTTCGAAATGGTAGGTCAGGCTTACATCGTATAAGTTTACAAGATTTAGCGTAAATTTGTAAAACAGATTTTACACGAATACAGATAAGGCAAGAGGACAGATAGTTATAAATGTTTATTTAGACGGAGCAGAATGCTAAAAACAATCAGCTGGTTTACTTACTTGTGGTGGAGTATGTTGAAGCCCAGGTTCAAACTGATAAAACTCAACAGGCAAGGTAAAACTGCCGAAAGAGATGCCCATGCTCACGCTTTAGCACGGAAATGGGCGCAATCAGGCCTTAGGATGAATGGTTCTGTTATACAGCTTGCCGGTATTGAAAATATACCGGAAAGCGGGGGTGTCCTTTTTGTTGCCAACCACCAGAGCAATTTCGATATTCCCATCCTGATCGGGCATGTTCCCCGCGACAAAGGTTTTATAGCCAAGTTGGAGTTGTTAAAAGTCCCTACTTTCAGCCGCTGGATGAAGTATATAGGGTGTATTTTCATCGACAGGAACGATCCGCGCCAGTCGCTCACCGCTTTCAACCAGGCTACCGAGCGGCTGAAAGCCGGGCATTCACTGGTTATTTTTCCCGAAGGCACCCGCAGTGCCGATGGAATTGTAGCACCTTTCAAGGCTGGAGCACTCAAGCTGGCCATCAAAGCCCGGGTGCCCATAGTACCGGTTACGATCAGCGGCTCAAAAAACATAATGCCCAAGGGAACTTCTCTCATTAAGTCAGCAAGCGTGAAAGTAATAATTTCACCTCCGCTGATACCGGAGGAATATACTGCATTGGACTCGAACGAAATCAGCGAAAAGGTCAGAAATACTATTATCTCGCAACTATAGCGGAAGCCGGCTTATTGTCGGACCATTGAGTCCAAAATGGCAATTCCAGTTTAGGGCTTGCGCTGGTAATTCCCATAATACGGGAGTACAACCGTGCGGAAGAATGCCAGCCCCGACGCACATACCAGGGCACTGATCCAGAAGATAGCGGAAAGTGAGACCTTCTGGGCTATAAATCCGGCCATGATCATTCCCAATCCCATCCCCAGGTCAACGGCCGTATAAAGTGTTGAATTTGCAGCCCCCCGGTGTGTTGAATCAGCCAGGTTATTTACCATAGACGAAAACGTCGGGAAAATAACGCCATTCCCAAACCCTATGATTATTGCAGAAATATAGAACAACACTTCGTTTTTTGCCAGTGCAAGCAATGGGAATCCGATTATAAGCAAAAGCAGGCATAAGGTTATGATCCTTCCCGGGCCATTTTTGTCGAACTCCTTCCCGGAGGTAAGGCGGGCTGCCGCAATTCCGATTGAAAATATCAGGAAATACAGGGAAGAATTGCGGATCCCAATCTCGCGGCCATAAAGGGCGATAAACGAAAGCAAGCCACCGTAAGCTATCATGGTGATAAACACATTTATTGACGGGCGAATGGAGTTTTTGTCGAACATACTGTCCCATTTCAGTCGTATTCGTTTCCCTACCACGAACCTTTTGCGCAGATGCACCGAATAAGCACATGCCAGGCTCGCCAGGCTGATAAAACAGCCCGAAACAAACATAGGGACATACCCCCACTGGTGACAAATAAACAGCCCTATAACCGGGCCAACTGACATTCCAAGTGTGGTCGACAAGGCAAAGTACCCTATTCCCTGGCCCCTCTTCGATACCGGGATAATATCAACGGCAATGGTTGATCCCGAAACTGTGGTAAACCCCCAGGTCAGGCCCTGGGCAAACCGGAGCAGGATGATCGACAAGATAGATACAGCAACCAGGTAACCCGAAAACAAAAACGAATATAGCAGCAATGCCGATAAAAAAATGGTACGCCGACCAAACCTGTCGAGTGCGAATCCCGAAAACGGGCGCACCAGTACCGAAGCAATAGTGTAAGTGCCGACTACGATTCCAACCTGCATTTTTGTCGCATGCAGATCGCTGACCAGGTAGATGGGCAAGGCTGAAAGTATGGCATAGTAGGTAATATACATCAGGAAATTCGACAATATGAGGAAAACAAAATTCCGGTTCCATATCATCTCTTTTTCATTCATATAATTGGTTTTTTGCATACCCGGCGGTAAAGTTATCCATAATAATACGGCTGAGGAGATTTTGCGATATATAATTTCCGGGTTTAGTTTCCAGGACCAGGTAATTTTTCAACGGACAAAAATTATGCAGCCATCGGTCATAAAAAGATTAAATCATAACTTTGACCGGTATTTGACAAAAGGAAAGCAGTGACTCTATGATCGGTGCCATGGCATACATCCGGCTGTTATTTCAGCCCCATGAATATAACCAGGCAGGCTACTTTAATGACCGTAACTCATTAGTTAATTGCATCTTTACAAAAACCTAATTATGAAAAATAAACGCATCCTTATTTTGATGGCAGGGTTTTCATTCATCCTGCTTCACTCCTGTAAAACGCCAGAGTCAATGGATCAAAAAGTTGAAAAGCTATTGTCGCAGCTTACGCTCGAAGAAAAAGTTTCGCTTATTCACGGTAACACTTATTTTACCACCCCGGCTATTCCGCGTCTCGGAATTCCGGCCCTGCATCTTTCTGATGGCCCTTGCGGGATCAGGGAAGAATATGCTCCCGACAGCTGGAATTCAGCCAACTGGACGAATGATGCAACCGCTTATTTCCCTGCACTTACCTCGCTGGCAGCCACCTGGAATACTGAACTTGCCTCGGAATTCGGGAATGCTTACGGCGAAGAAGCCGTTATCAGGGGAAAGGATATTATGTTGGCTCCCGGGCTAAATATTCACCGCACACCGCTCAACGGCCGAAACTGGGAATACATGAGCGAAGACCCATACCTTACTTCCCGTATGGCTGTAAATTACATCAAGGCAGCACAGTCAAAAGGAATTGCAGTTTGCGCCAAGCATTTTGCGCTCAACAACCAGGAACAGGACCGGGGAACCATCAATGTGGAAGCATCGGAAAGAGCCCTGAGGGAGATTTACCTGCCGGCTTTCGAAGCCGCAGTTAAGGGCGGAGGCGTACTGAGTGTAATGGGTGCTTACAACCAGTTCCGGGGAAAGTTTGCCTGTCAGAACCCGTATCTTTTGCAGGATATATTAAAAGGAGAATGGGGCTTTCGCGGGCTGGTAATGTCCGACTGGGGAGCCACCCACAATACCCTGGAAGCAGCCCGCAACGGACTGGATCTCGAAATGTACCCAATTAATGGTAATGGCGATTATTACCTGGGACAACCTTTGCTCGATTCGATCAAAGCCGGGAAACTCGATGCAAAAGTGGTCGACGATAAAGTAAGGCGCATTCTGTATGTAATGGCAAAACTGGATATTCTGGGTAAACCGGAGCCCGACACTACGGGTATGGCTGCCCTCCTGGGTACACCCGAACGCGCAAAAACCGCCTTGAAGATCGCCGAAGAATCGGTTATCCTGCTAAAAAACAACCAGGTTCTTCCCCTTAATATGAAGAATATCAAGACCCTGGCGGTGATAGGCGACAATGCAATACGCAAACATGCCCATGGCGGTGGAAGCACCATTATCAAGGCGAAATACGAAATCACCCCGCTTGAAGGATTACAGCGCAAATTCGGCCATTCGGTCAAGATCAGTTTTTCGCAAGGCTATAAAGTATCCAAAGACCTTAAGGTGAGTTCTAAAAATTCGATTTTCTGACAATTTTAACAAATGAAACACTC
>JBAXXB010000083.1:0-15414 GCA_037128115.1 Bacteroidota bacterium | reverse complement strand
CAGGTATGGGGTTCATGATCACGTTGATGGTGTCGTGCATCATGCGGAAGCAGTTACCCATAGGATTTTCGGCTCGAACAGAAAATTGACCTGGCGAATTCCTCAATCCAAATACCAGGGCTGAACCGGAACCCATAACTATTCCACCATCCGGTAATCCATTTTTGAGTAATTGGTATTCCATTCCTACCTGGGAGCCTGACAATCCTAAAACTACCCCAGTGTCACCCTGACAGAAAAAACCATTGTTTGTGGCTGTTATGTGATGAATATTCGGCATAGGATAAACCATGACACTGGCCTGCCCAAGCAAAGAGTCAGAAGGTGCCTGGCAGAACAGGTCAGATGACGACGTAATCCACCACATGGTGGTAGAAGCTGGCGTAACATTGAAAATATAAGGCGATACTGAAATATTGTTCACGGTAACCAGGCTGATTCCATCCGTATAGGTAACATTCCAGGGTGGTGTTCCTGAAAACCTGATAGCCAATGGGGTGGAATTTCCTTCGCACATGGACGTGCTTCCGCTTATTGTTGCAGATGGGTTGGGATGTATTGTCAGCCATAGTTCATCAGCAGAAGTTAGACCCTTACAACCCAGCAAATTAAGTGTAAATTTTATTACGGTACCCTGGTCGCTCGTAACAGGATGATAGGTAGCATGTAAACTGCCCTGATCTGAAAATATCCCGTTGCCTGTAGAAGCCCAGGTAATGTTTTGTTCATACAGCGAAGAGCTCTCTGCCAGCGTGAAGGGTGTCAAACCACATACTTCGCCATCCGAGCCGGCGTAAGCTATGGGAATCGGGTCAATTAGTAACTGAACCTGGTCATTTACAATAGTAGAAGAACAATTATCTGTTCCGCCTGCAGTGAGTGTAAAAATGATCTGCCGGTCAATGGTCGTAAGGTCATTTGTTCCTGGATAGTAAATTGCATTTAAGACGGAAGCATCGTTAAAGTATCCGTCACCACCTGTTTGCGTCCATACTAATGTGGAATTTGTTATGTGCTGTGCGTTCCCTGACAACTGGTACTGCGTTTTGTCACTGCAAATATAATCGTCATACCCTGCAAATACCACAGGGTAAGGAGTGACAGAAATTGTTTTATAATCGCTTACTGTCTTTGAAGCACAAGTCAGCAAACCTTTAGCTGAAAGGGTCAGGGTGACCAATCCCGCATTAAAATCTACATTACCGGGCATATATGCCGGCCCCAGGATGTTTGCATTATCAAACGCACCATCACCTCCGGTCCAATGAACAGAGCTGTTATTCCCGGCAGTTGCCCCGATTAGCTCCACCGGATCTTTTACACAAAGAACCTCATCAATTCCTGCATAGGCCAAAGGCATGGGGTCAATAGTAAGGGTAACCGGGTCCGCGGAATTTTGGAGAGAGCATTCACCTGAACCATGACCTGTTATGGTTAGCTGTATGGAACCGGCTAATTTATCATTAGGCCCGGGAAGGTAGGATGCGTTCAGAGAGTATGGATTAATCAGGGTGCCATCGCTTCCCACGGGAGTGGACCATGCGACCGATGCACAATGCTGCTGCGTGCCGGATAGTATATAGGCATCGGACGCACAGAATGAATTGTCGTTTCCGGCAAACACCGAGGGTAAAGCATCAATTGTTAATATACGTGAATCGATTGCAGTATCCAGCGAGCAAGCCAGGGCCCCCGCCACCTTAAGTGTAAGAGTCACAATACCTGTTTCGCCTGGGGTGGGTGTATAAACAGGGGATAAGGTATTGAAATTCGAAAGGTTTCCTGGCCCGTTTTCTGTCCATGCAACGGAATTTTGGTATTGGGCCCCGGCGCCCGTAACCGTAAAGGTAAAACCCTGGCACGAATGCTCGTCAGGCCCTGCAAAGGCAGTCGGAAGGGGGTTGATGGTCAGTGTCATACTATGGCTCAACGGGGGACATCCTGCTATACCGTTTGAAATTAAAGTAATTGTCACATTCCCTGTTTCACCAGCCACCGGATGGTAAGTCGGGAACATGCTGTTAGTTCCGCTAAGAAATCCGGGTCCGTCTTCGGTCCAGGAATAAGTGGAAAAATTTGTTGCACTTGCATCGGGGATGGTATAGGTAGTATTCTGGCAGATTGAGGCATTTTGTCCTGCAAAAGCAGTTGGCGTATCCTGTATAAACAGATGCATAACATCAGTCGCCACAGGGCAGGGAGAGGTTCCGGCGGCCTGCAGAGTCAAGGTAACCCAGCCTGTTTCGCCCGGACCGGGAGTATAGGTAGGACTGAGTGAAGTGCTGCCTGAAAGCGTCCCTGTCCCGGTTTTACTCCATGCCAGTGAAACGGCGTTTGTAGTAAAAGCGGAAGCTACCGTAAATGGGTTCCCTTTGCATACCGATTCATCCGGTCCCGCATCGGCTGTAACGGCAGGTATAATAGTAAGCGTGGTCTGGCTTTGTGCTGAAGGGCAGGGAATATTACCCAGTGCCATCAGGGTAAAGGTGACAATCCCGGTTTCGTTGGTTCCGGGAGTGTAGGTAGGTGAAAGAGAATTAGGGGGAAACAGGCTTCCCGCCCCATTGCTTGACCAGAAATAAGATGCAGCATTAGTAACAGTTGCACCGGAAATCGTATAGGTCGAGCCGGAACAGATGGTTCCGTCAGGCCCGGCAGTGACTGAAACCGGTGCAAGAATGTTGAGATGCATTTCACCGCTTACCATGGCACAGGGGGCATTTCCTGTTGCGGTCAGGGTGATTGTAACCATGCCGGTTTCGTTGACACCAGGAACATAGGTGGGTGTGAGCCCTGCAGTATTTATCAGGTTACCGGTTCCATCTTCAGTCCAGAAGAACGAAATATTGTTAGAGGCTGATGCGCCGCTTACGATATAAGTTGAACCTGCACAAATACTTTCATCCATTCCCGCAAAAGCTGATGGTGACGGATTTACATTGAGAAGCATGATGTCTGATATTGCCTGGCAGGGGAGAGTGCTGTTAGCAGTCAGGGTCAGGGTAACCAGTCCTGTTTCGCCGGCACCGGGAATATAGGTAGGTGTAAGGGTTGTAATATTCAGCAGGTTTCCTGTGCCAATTTTCGACCAGGTAAAGGATGTTGAATTAGGCGCCGAGGCACCGCTTACCGTAAAGGGCTGTGACTGGCAGGTTGAATTATCCGGGCCGGCATAGGGAACAGCTACCCGGCTGAAGGTTAGTAAAAGTGCATCGGAAACATCGGTGCAGGAAAGAGTTGATGCAGTCAGAGTAAGCGTCGCTGAACCAGCTGCCTTATCGGCATTGGAAGGGGTATAAACCGGGTTTAGGATAGTTAAATTGCTGAATGAACCCGTTCCGGATGTTCCCCAGGAAAAAGTTGTGCTTGCTGACGCCCCGATAGCGGTACCTGAGAGGGAAACACTTACTACTGTTTCGCAAACAGTAATATCTGGTCCGGCAATCGGGGCCGGAGGACTTGAAACAGTTACTGTAGCTGTGGCGGGAGTGCCAGGGCACCCGCCCTGGCTTACTATAAGCGTGTATATCCCGGAATTGATGGAAGTGGCGTTCGGAATAACCACATTCTGACTCGTGGATGTATACCCGTTAGGCCCGGTCCACTGGTAGGAATACCCCTGTGAAGCATTTGTACCAAGGCTCAGAGTTGCTCCGGAACATATATTCGTATTCCCGGTAATAGTCGCCGAAGGTGGAGCAAGGACAACTATTTCCCTGCACGCATTTGACTGGCCTGGCAGGCCTTCATTCACAACGAGGCTTATGTTGTAGGTTCCGGCTACGTTGTAGGAAAATGAGGGCGGGGTTTGAAGCACGGAGGAAGAAACTGATGCATTGGTACAACTGGGAAAGCATAATCTCGAAATTGTGTTGTTGTTAACATTCATAACGAAAGTATACAGCGAATCAACTACCCGGAATAGCTCCGAGATATGGTGCGGAAACGAGAAATTAGCAATATTGCCTAATGAAGCCCCGCTGGGTACGCTTAATAAACCTCCTGGAAATGTCAGCCTGACAATGTCGTTAGGTATTTCATTCACGACAAAGCCGGTTACCTTACCGCAATCGCGTAAAAGAGTAATTGACCTGGGTGTATTCATAGCACCCCCAATATTCCCCAGGTTAACACCGGTTGGCGTGTTGAGCAAGGAGATACCAAAATTAAGTCTTGATAATGAGCTACTGTTCCTGTTTACTACAAATAGGTACCATGTCCCGTTATCCTTAATGGGGTAAAAGCCGACAGGACCGCTTAATCCGCCTATATTCCCAAGGCTTGTTGCGGTCGGAGTATTGGTAAGACTGTTCCCGAAATTCAACCGGATAATTGTACTGATATCATAGTCCCCCACGAAACCATACCAGTTTCCACCCTCCCGGAAAGTGTATATGGTGTGTGCATAGCTCAGCGAACTACCTATATTGCCCAGGTTTACAGCTACCGGGATATTGTTCAGGCTACTTCCGAAGCTCAGCCTGAACAAGTTGTTGTTAGAACCTCCTGCAATCAATCCAAACCAGTTTCCTGTAATAGTGTCCTGCTCTACCTGGATTCCTTCTATGCCGTGAACCAGTACACCTAAGGCTCCGAGATTGGTTGCTACAGGGTTATTGGTCAGGTTATTACCGAAAGCAAGCCGGGTAAGCGTGCCATCGGTTATGTTGGTGATGAATACAAAATAGTTATTCCCGTCTTTGGCAAGGGCAGAATATACCGGGCCACTTAAAGAGCCCAGGTTTCCAATGTTAAGGCCAAGGGGTGTAGTTGCCAGGTTTCCCGAACAAAAATTCCAATAATAAGAACCACAGCCGCTTGAAGTGTTCTGAACCGTAATATTCTGGCTTACACATACTGTATCAGGACTTGTAAAGCTGGCAATAGCTTCACCGGATGTAAGTAGTAATTTAGCCAGGAAAAGATCGTTTCCTCCCCCATTGAAGGTTGGATCATAAGCATTAGCTGTAACAGGCAGATCGGCTGATTGAGTTTCACCTACAACAAATACGCTGTCATTGTTATAAGCCGTGACGGCCATTCCATTATCTAAATTACTCCCTCCAAAATAGGTTGAGTAAATCAGCTGTGTAACATCCGGATTAAACTTGGCAACAAAAGCATCTGTATTTCCGTTGTATGAATTATCATACGAACAGGTCGTGACCGGGAATCCGGAACCACAAAACCCTGTGGTAATGATATTTAAATTTGCGTCAAGGGCGGCATTCAGAATATAATCATCTCCATTTCCTCCAAGGTAGGATGAGTATATTAATCCTGAGCCAGTAGCATTTAACTTCAGTATCAGCCCGTCCGATAATCCACCACCATACACAGGCTGGGCACAGGCAGAGGTAGTAGGGAATCCATTGCCGGCTTTCCCAGCAACAAGTAAATTGCTTGAATTATCAACAAAAAGATCTCCCCTGACCTGGTCCTCGGCTGTAGTTCCGATAAATGTTGAATAAATCAGAGTGCTAAAAGAAGAGTTCAGCTTTCCAACAACTATATCATAGGTACCACCATTATATGAATTATCGAAGCATCCAGCAGTGACAGGAAAACTGCCCGAAGTTGTTCCTGAAAAATAAACATTTCCAGCAACATCTACAGTGATTCCAACACCTCGATCGGTAGAGGTACCGCCAACATAAGTTGATTTAAGTAGCGATGTTCCATCAGCACTGAGTTCCGAAACAATAATATCATAAAGGCCTCCACCGAAAAGGGATTGATAACAGCCGGGTGTAGTGGGGAATGATCCGGATGACTGGCCCACTACATATATATTCTGACTATTGTCGAGAGCAAGATCAAAGGGTTGATCCTCCGCCGCTCCTCCTAAAAAGGTTGAAAAGAGCAAGTTGTTCCCGGCATTGTTCAGTTTTAAAACAAAAATATCATATGTACCCCCTTGATAAACAGGCCGGTAAGAACCAGCCGTTGTAGGAAATGTGTAAGAAGCATCACCAACAATCACAATGTCGTTCCCGACACCGGTGAGTTCAAGGCCGTACCCCATATCATTTCCGGTTCCACCGATGAATGTAGAAAATAAAATTTGTGTACCTTCAGGGTTCAGCTTCATTACAATCACATCCATCAAACCGGCTTCTGTATTAGAAAACGAACCGGGGGTAACCGGAAAATCAAAACTTGTCGTTCTGCCAGTCAGGTAAATATTATTGGACGCATCCCGCTCAATATCACCAGCCAGCATATAATCGTTGCCGCTTCCACCTATATATGTTGAATAAATCAACTGTGGGTCAATAACCAGGTCGTATGAAGGATTGTAGTCCGAAACTTCAAAACTCACCCTGTTTCCGCTTGTTATACTGAAGGTCACCCTGACCAGTACTTTTTCCCCGTCAATAAGCTGGTAGGCTTCAGGAATATGCTCTGTCAGGTCACCATTTTCGGTTAGAATCTGCAGGGCACCCTGGGCATTTATGGAGATAGTTTTTATACCGCTGTAATTCAATATAATATCTGAGTGGTTCCCTCCAGGATGAATGACAAAATCACTCTTAATACCATGGGTTGAGTTATGGTAAACCAGGTCGATGTTGTCATAAAGTTCTTTATACGCCAGTGTGCCGAATGAAGCTATATCTGTCTTCCAGGCCGATGGATCATTTCCTATAAAGAAATTGGATTTTGTTTCCATGGCATCCCTCTCCTCAAAAACAGGATGAGGATTGCTGTTTTCAAAATCAATATGCATATTCAGAAACCCGGCTTTTGAAGAGTCCTGTTGATTCCCTTCAGAAAAAAATTGATGAACTATGTGTTGGTCGTAAAAAAAGGTATTTGATTTCGCTGATTTGAGGCAATACCGGGACCCATTTCCGAATTGTCCCTCATTTTTCATAAACAAAGCAGGGAAATTCATAGACGTATTGCCAGCGCTTACTGAACAGGTAAATAAAAGCCATGCAGAAATACAAATAGCAAAAAACTTATAATCAGTGTGTTGGCGAAACATTAGGATATTATTCAATTTATAAAAAGTAAAATTACAACAAATTGTTATTTACACCATATTCAAATCTAACATTCAACCTAAATGCAGGCTGTACCGGCAGTTGCTTTACCGAAAAAAACACCTGTTTTCATTCATCTTTGGCCTTGCATGTTTCTGGCTGCGGATACCCAGTGAACACGAGTACTACCCCCGCGTCACCATTAGGAAGCAGGATAAACCTAACTCCTAGACCGCATTTTGAAAGCAAACGGAATACGCTCACTTTGTGTCGCCAGAATCTTGAATCAAGTGCGTTTTGTACCCGGCAGCAAAAAGGAAAGGAGCCTACTGATCAGCCAGAAAAATTCATTAAATGAGTAATCCGGTCAATGGATCTGGCAGTCGACCACCGAATTGTATGTTTCAGCAAAGGGTGCTTTAGCCAAATCATCAGCATCCCAGTCGCTTTCCCACTTGGAACTATCAATCAGGTACCTGAACTGGTACCTTTTCCCTAGGGGTAGTTCAAGTGTACGGGCAAATTCGCCATTCTTGTTTTTTCTCATGAGATGCTTTCCGGGGTGCCAGTCATTAAAGTCACCTACTATGGCGACCTTTTTGGCATGGTTGATAATAGCTTCAGGTAACACGAAATTCACCTTACACACTCCCTTTTTCGGTAAAATTGTTTTTTGAATGCTCATAATGAATTGAAATTAAATGGATTAAACTTTAGTTTGTTGTAGCATGATGAGTGCTTGGAGTTAGTGAGTCTGAGATTTTTAAGCTTTTTGAACGTGCAGCCTTGGTTTTACTCTGTCAAAGTTGAACAGACGCAATTTGATTACATACTCCTGTTTTTGAAGTAACCCTGCAAAATATTCTATACTTGTCCTGATTGCATCGGAACAGCAAGAACATGAATAAGTCAGCGAATGAAATTTGATTTGAGGATTGCCGGAAACGACAATAATGACTTCAGTCTGGAATCAGAAATTATGCGAAATCTCCCTGCATCTGATTCACCTGGCACTGAGTCAGGCTGATTGACTACCTGCCTCGATGGTCCTCAAATTAGCGATTAATATAAAATCCCCAAGGTTTGTGACGAGAATTTGTAGATTTACGAGATACGTAAAGGTAAGCAATAAAATGCGTTTTAACAATAAAAATGCACTTTTTTATGGACTGAATATGTAAAAAAAGAAAAATCTTCTAAATCCCTGATTTCTGTAAGTTTCCACATTCTGTGATGTGCGGTATTAAAATATTTTGAATGTTTTGTCAGATCAGGTTATTTTTATAGTACTTTTGACCGCATGGTTAAATCATATGGTTAAACCAAAAGATAAAATACGATACGGCATGACACAGGCGGGTGAAAATACAGAAAATCAAATTCTTAATGCGGCGAGGATAGTTTTCATCGCAAAGGGGTTCGATGGAGCCCGTATGCAGGAAATTGCCAACCAGGCCGGGATAAACAAGGCATTGCTGCATTATTATTTCAGGAGCAAGGAAAATCTTTTTGAAGCTGTTTTCAGTGAAGTAGCCGCCAATCTTTTCCCGGCCATGAGGCAACTACTTGAGGCGGAACTGGGTATAAAGGAAAAAATCACTTTTTTTGTAAAAATTTATCTCAAGGCCTTACGTGAAAATCCTTTTATACCGGCTTTTGTAATCAATACGCTCAATACAAACCCCGAGCAGTTTCTGAAATACATAAAGCAGGCGGGTCTAAACCCCCTTTTGCTGCAGAAACAGATGGAAGAAGAAGCAGATCGCGGGCTCATACGACGTATAAAAGCGGAACACCTGCTTGTTAATATTATTTCCATGTGCTTATTCCCGTTCCTTGCCAGGCCGATTGTGCAGAATATCTTCGCCATGACAGATGAAGAGTACCAGGACTACCTGGACGTACGGGAAACTGAAATTGTTGATTTTGTCTTAAAATCCATTGAAGCATGACATACAGGACCCTTTTACTCTTTTTCAGCTCCCTCCTTGCCCTGGGAGCTTTGGCTCAGCCGCAGGTGCTTACCCTCGACGAATGCCAGGCTGCGGCTATGAAAAACCACCCGCTTTCGGGGCAGAATGAATATTATTCCCAGGCCAGCAAACTTCAGCAGCAGAACACGGATAACGGCAGGTTGCCGCAACTGAATGTGAATGGACAAGCTACGTATCAGAATGAAGTCCTCGAGCTTCCGTTTAAAGTTCCGGGGGTAGCCACACCCGAAATCCCCAAGGCCCAGTATAAACTTTCGCTCGATGCCAATGAACTTATTTATGGCGGTGGAATGATGGAGGTTCAGAACAACATTGAAGATTATACCCGCCGGATCAACCAGCTTAACAACGATGCTGAACTTTATAAAATGCGGGAAAGAATCAACTTATTGTACTTCAGCGTATTGTTATCAGACCTGAATGCGGAAGTGATTAACAATACCCGTGACGACCTGCAGGCAAGATTAAAAAAAGTAAATGCTTCGGTAAAAGAAGGTGTGATGCTTCCGTCGGCTTCCGAGGTGTTACAGGCGGAACTGCTGAAAGCCGGGCAGCGCTTACTCGAAGTGAGGTCACAGAAAAGTGCCCTGGTAAATACACTGCAGGTGCTCACCGGAATTGCCATAGGCGAAAACACAAGCTTTGTGCAGCCGCAACTCGCAGTGGATCTTGCAGTTTATACAAATACAAGGCCTGAATACGGTGTTTTCGGATTAATGCAGCAACGGCTTGAGGCTACCAAAAAAATATCGGTATCCCGCGACCTGCCCAAAGTATATGGTTTTGGAACAGCAGGGTATGGAAACCCTGGATATAATGTTTTTAAAGAGGGATCCGCTTTTTTCTATACGGTAGGGGCCAAAGTAAGCTGGAATATCTGGAACTGGCACCAGTCGGACAGGGAAGAACAAATCCTGGACCTTAACAGCCACATTATTGAAAACCAGAAAAATGCATACGATATGGCTAACAAAGCCCAGGTACAGCAATACCTTGCCGATGTGGTAAAAGCCGGTGAACTGCTGAAAAGCGATGAGGAAATCATTAAACTACGCCAATCTATCACCTTGTCGGCTGCATCCCAGCTCGAAAACGGAGCCCTTACGGCAACCGAATTTGTAACCGAACAGTTGGCTGAGGAGCAGGCCAGGCTCACCCGTAACCTGCATATCATTCAGCAACTGCAGGCTAAAGCATTGTACAAAGCGGCAACAGGAAGCATCTGACAGCAAGCGGATTGTGGAAAAGAAACAAAGAGACTGTGAACATTATTTTAAACCTACTGCAAAAAAAAATTACTATGATTCTTAAATACAACCTATTACTAATGATTGCATTGGCTGTATTGACATCCTGCAGCAACCGAGATAACCTGAGTGATGCATATGGGAATTTCGAAGCCGTGCAGGTAACCGTATCGGCCGAGAGTGCCGGCAAGATTCATTACCTGAAAGTGGAAGAAGGATCACAGCCGGATTCAGGAAGCATAGTAGCGTTGATAGATACAACCGACTTGTTCCTGAAAAAACTTCAACTCCAGGCACAGAAGAAAGCCGTTTCGGTTAAAAACAGCAGCGTTAGCAGCCAGATCGGCGTTCAGCAGCAGCAAAAAGCTAACCTGTTGGTTGAAAAAAACCGAATCACCCGGCTTGTGGCCGACAAGGCAGCCACCACAAAACAGCTGGATGATATTAACGGAGCCCTCGACCTGGTGGATAAACAAATTGCATCCATACAAACGCAGGATGCCGGTATTACCGAAGAAATGGAAGTTATCGACAGGCAGATCGCCCAGGTAAATGAGTCAATACATAAATGCTATATCCGCAACCCGGTGAAAGGCACTGTGCTGAGCAAGTACGCGGAGTCGGGTGAAATTGCAGCCCCGGGTCGGGCGCTTTATAAAATTGCCGATCTTAGCGTGATGGAACTCAAGGTGTACGTGTCGGGCACCCAGCTTCCTGCCGTAAAACAGGGCCAGGAGGTGGAAGTGCTTATTGATGCCGATAAGAAGACCAATCGTAAACTCAGCGGGGTGGTAAGCTGGATTTCACCCCGGGCTGAATTTACCCCTAAAATCATACAGACCAAGGAAGAACGTGTTAACCTGGTTTATGGAGTGAAGGTGAGAGTCCCCAACGATGGCAGTCTCAAGATCGCCATGCCGGCGGAGGTGAATTTTACAGCGAAAAAGTAGAGTCTGTCCGGAATTCAGCTGGAAAAAAGGGGAATAGGCTTTAGTGATTTCATTCCCCAAAACTCGCCATTTGATCATAACAGGCTGTTTTTCCCGGCACCCGGCCCCAATACCAAGAACCCGGCTCTAAAATAACCAATACAAACCCCAGATAAACCAAATACAAACTAAACCCGTAAACAATGAAGATCACAATCACTGCCGCCCTACTCGTCATTTCGATGGCATTCGCAACTTCGGTAAGCGCACAAGGAAAACCGGACAAGATTTTAGGTTATTACCTGACCTATGATGACGAAACCGGAGCCGAGAAATCGCAGGTCCAGATATACAAGGACCCGAACGGGAAATACTACGGAAAAATAGTCTGGCTCAAGGAACCCAATAAGAATGGCAAGCCGAAGGTAGATGATAAAAACCCGGACGTCAAACTGCAGAAGCGGGCCATTATCGGGCTCGAAATGCTAAAAGGCTTCAAGTTTGATAAATCAGCCGAAGAATGGTCCGACGGATCCATTTATAACCCGGCCAGTGGCAAGACATACAATTGTTATATCAATTTTGAGTCGGCCAACAAGATCAAGATCCGTGGGTTCATAGGAGCTTCATGGATGGGATTAGGTAAAACTGCCTATTGGACCAAAGAAGCAGAATTACGGAAATAAGCCCGGCCAGCCTGGGTTGGGCATAGGCCTGACCCGGCTACTGTATAAATTATTATTACGGATAGTACCCTGCGCATTCATGCGTTCAGCATTGCCTGTGCCTGCTCCATTGCTTGTTTCACATCTAAATTAAGTTCGAATACATGCCCTCAAACTTCTCCATCCAGGCGGACCATATCACAAAGGCTTACGGCAACAAACCGGCGCTTCATGATCTTTCGTTCAATGTAGTGAAGGGCGAATTATTCGGATTTATAGGACCCGACGGGGCCGGGAAGACTACTCTTTTCCGTATCATCACTTCGCTGCTGATCCCTGACAGCGGAACCATGACGGTAAACGGCCTGGATACGGTTAAAGATTATGTAAATCTCCGAAAAATACTGGGTTATATGCCCGGCCGTTTTTCATTATACCAGGATCTGACGGTTGAGGAAAACCTGCGTTTTTTTGCCGGCATTTTCAAAACCACACCCGAAGCCAATTACGAACTGGTAAAAGACATCTACAGCCAGATCGAACCTTTCAGGAAACGAAAGGCCGGGAAACTCTCGGGGGGCATGAAGCAAAAACTCGCCCTGTCGTGCGCACTGATACACAGGCCGGAAGTGCTGGTGCTCGATGAACCCACCACGGGAGTGGATGCGGTTTCACGTATAGAATTCTGGGAAATGCTGGCTAAATTACGAAACAGCGGCATTACCATCATAGTGTCGACACCCTATATGGATGAAGCATCGCGCTGCGATAGGGTTGCCCTGATACAAAACGGCAGCATTATGGGTATTGATACGCCCGAAGGAATCCGTAGAAACTATGGACGGGTGCTGCGGGCAGTCAGGGCCGATGACCTGTATCATTTGCTTGGCGACCTGAGGCGGTTTAAAGGCACACATACGGCTTTCCCGTTCGGGGAGCATATTCACCTGTCGATGTCCGATGAAGCTACTACAAACGATGAGATTATTGCCTACCTGCAAGCCGCGGGTAATAACAATGTTGTAATAGGGGAGATTGAACCTTCAGCCGAAGATTGCTTTATGGAACTGATGAATGCGGAAGGGAAGAAATAGAAGAGTTTGAAGAGTTCAATGCCTTCGGCGTTCAAGGGTTCAAAGGTTTGAAGAGTTCAATGCTTCGCGTTTGAAGAGTTCAAAGGTTTGAAGAGTTCAATGCTTCGCGTTTGAAGAGTTCAAGTGTTTAAAAAGTTCAATGCTTCGCGTTTGAAGAGTTCAAGGGTTCAAAGAGTTCGATGCTTCGCGTTTGAAGAGTTCAAGTGTTTAAAAAGTTCAATGCTTCGCGTATAAAGAGTTTAAAGTTGCCTGCTAGCTAAACATAATCAAATAGAATAAATGAATCCTACATACTAAACCTAAGTACAAATTATCGTCCCTGTCGCCCCTAAACCCCAATTTCTCCTCCCATGCCAATCATAGAAGTCGAAAACCTGGTCAAGAAATTTGGCAGCTTTGTAGCCAACGATCATCTCACTTTTTCGGTTGAGAAGGGCGAGATATTCGGGTTCCTGGGTGCTAACGGGGCTGGTAAAACCACGGCGATGAAAATACTATGCGGGTTATCGGCACCTACCTCGGGCAAAGTGATGGTGGCGGGTTACGATGTAAGCCGGCAGTCGGAAATGGTAAAGAAACGGATTGGCTATATGAGCCAGCGCTTTTCACTCTTCGAGGATTTGTCGGTTTGGGAAAATTTCCAGTTTTTCGGTGGCATCTACGGGCTCCCTGCGGCCGAAATCAGGCAGAGAACGACCGAACTCCTGGGCAGGCTGGGACTCGAGAGTGAAAAGAACCAACTGTTAGGTTCACTCCCCCTGGGCTGGAAACAGAAACTGGCTTTTTCGGTGGCCATCATCCACAGGCCTTCCATCGTTTTTCTCGATGAGCCTACCGGCGGTGTGGACCCTATAACCAGGCGGCAGTTCTGGGAAATCATTTACGAAACCGCCAGCCAGGGCATAACTGTTTTTGTGACAACGCATTATATGGATGAAGCCGAGTATTGCCAGCGGGTCAGCATTATGGCCGACGGGCGAATCGTAGCACTCGACACCCCAGCCAGGTTAAAAGCGCAGTACAATGTAACGAATATTGAGGAGGTCTTTCTGAAGATAGCCCGGAATTAACTTAAGGCTAATTTATTAACCGGGTTAATTGAGACAAGAACAATCCAGAGTTTGACAGCCCTCAATCGTAAATCGTCAATCGTAAATAAATGAAAGGTTTTATCATCAAGGAGTTTTACCATATTTTCCGCGACATACGGTCGATGGTTATACTTTTCGGCATGCCGGTGATACAGGTTCTGCTCTTTGGTTTTGCGCTTTCCACGGAAGTGAAAAATGCGCCTATAGCTATCATCGATCATTCGAACGACCAGGTTACCCGTGCCATTACCTCGAAACTGCTTTCGTCGGGATTCTTTATACTGAGCGACCAGGTAGCGGGCGAGGGACATATAGAAGAAGTGTTCAGGCACGGCAAGGTGAAAGAAGTCATTATTTTCGAAAGCGACTTTGCCTCCAAGCTTGAAAAGGACCGGCAGGCTGGCATACAGGTGATTGCCGACGCCAGCGACCCGAATACCGCCAACCTGCTTGTGAATTACACCACCGCGATAGTGAACGATTACCAGCAGGAATACCTGAAAGGCATGTCGCTGCCGGTTAGCGTAAGCACCCAGTCGCAGATGATGTATAACCCCGACCTGAAGAGTGTTTTCATGTTTGTGCCCGGCGTGATCACTATACTGCTGATGCTGATCACGGCCATGATGACATCCATATCCATTGCCCGCGAGAAAGAGCTGGGAACCATGGAAATACTGCTGGTTTCGCCCATGCGGCCGGTACAGATTATTGCCGGCAAGGTGGTTCCCTACGTGCTGCTGGCTTTTATCAACGCTGTTTCCATTTTGTTGCTGAGCTACTTCGTGATCGGCATGCCTGTGCGGGGTAGCCTGGTGCTATTGCTTGCCGAAAGCCTGCTCTTTATTGTGATGGCCTTGTCACTGGGCATATTTATTTCCACCGTAAGCAAGAGCCAGCAAATGGCCATGATGCTTTCGATGTTTGCCCTTATGCTGCCTACCATACTCTTGAGCGGGTTTATCTTCCCTATCGAAAATATGCCGCTTCCGCTGCAAATATTCAGCAATATCATGCCGCCGCGCTGGTTTATCATCATCGTGAAATCGATCATGATCAAGGGACTGGGCTTTAGCTACATCTGGAAAGAGACCCTGATTATAACGGCTATGACCTTGTTCTTTATAGGGCTGAGTATTAAGAAGTTTAAGGTGAGGTTGGAGTAGGAAAAAGAGTTTGAAGAGTTCAACGGTTCAAAGGGTTTGAAGAGTTCAAGAGTTCAATGCTGCGCGCTCGAGGAGTTCAAGGGTTCGAAGAGTTCAAATGCCTTCGGCGTTCAAGGGTTCAAAGAGTTCAAATGCCTTCGGCGTTCAAGGGTTCGAAGAGTTCAAATGCCTTCGGCGTTCAAGGGTTCAAATGCCTTCGGCGTTCAAGGGTTCGAAGAGTTCAAATGCCTTCGGCGTTC
>JBAXXB010000082.1:0-15445 GCA_037128115.1 Bacteroidota bacterium | reverse complement strand
TCAATATGTTATAAACAAAATATGCCGACTTTTGAGTTTAGTCGGTTAACAATGAAAAACTATATTGTTGCATAACTATCAATCAGCTAAACTTGCTTCCCGTCACCCGGCTCTTCCTGTTAACCTTCATGTCCGCCCGGTAAACAATCATCAGGCAGGATAAGCTAACTGAATGAAGTGGTCGGGCCAAAAGTTGTACTGCGACTAAACACTTCAAAGGCTTCACCTATTTCATCTTTTAAGGATAGTCTGCTAAACCTTATTGCGCATCCAGCAACAAATCCAGGTACCAGCAGTTTCTCCCGGCTGCGACAGATAAATCTATTTTCACTGGCATCTTTTATGCATACACATGTTAATCAATGGTTTATTCATATACTGACGCATTCACAGGTGAGTATTCCATTTTTTCCTGATATATGAGCTGTTGCAGAATGTGTGAATTGTGTAACTCTTTTATATTATTGTGTAACATATCCTAAGATTTAAGGCTAATCTTTGTACCGTTAATAGAACTACTTACTATGATTCGTTTATAAGCGAAATTGGATTTTATGGAAAATTGGACTGAGAAGAAAAACAAACTGAGGCTGAAATTTTTAATCTTAAGGGATAGCGACCTGGACATAGTTGAAGGGCATAACGAAGAAATGATTGCGAAACTTCAAATCAAGCTTGGTAAAACAAAAGAAGAATTAATCAAAATCATTGCAGGACTTTAATCTACCGGGGGGATTTAACATAATCCGGGTCCATTTCGGGTTTGTGCAAGCCAGCCACTTCATCGGCCATTAGTATAAATAAAGTCCAGCATAATCCACGCGTTGAAGGCCACCAGCTATCGGTTGTGGTCCATTTGGTCGGAATAAATTCTTTACTGAACGGCCATTTTGGATTCAGGTATATTTAGGCCCAGGCACGGTTTTCCATTAAGGCGCCTGTTAGGGCCTGTCCTGACATCGCAACCGGGTAACCCAACACTGGAACCTGAAAATCCGAGCCAATGTTTCCTACTTAGAAGTCAGAAGTAACACTTTGTTTATGTGTTCTTTAGTTCCGGGGATCGTGATTTGAACACTAAAAATAGTTTGACAATATTTTTAGCTTCTTCCTCGCTGAATATAAACCTGTTTTCTGTTAGCTTGCGTTCAAGTTCTATCTAAATCTTCTATGATGTAAAAGTGGTACAGATGTGTGATACATCCTTCTGCTAAGGACCAATTAGCAGAAAAATCATCCGTGATTTCGCTGAATGCGATTTCATCGAAGATCTTCCTTAACACAAGTTCGACACCCGATGCAGAGAGTTGATCTATCGTATCAAAAACCTGGCATATCTGACTTATTTCCCCACCAGAATCAAATGAAGTCGTTACGGAATGCTCTTCAATCCGGCAGTCGACTTCCGCGACAAGATGTATGATCTCATTAGGCTTATAATTGTATCTTATTGTTTTTAAGTAATCGGTCTATTCGACTAAGTCTTTGAAAAATCCGGGCACCTACTTTATCGCTCCTGTTTTTCTTCTTACGGATAAAATATACCCAAGCATGCAAAAAATATTTTTTTGCATCTGGAGAGCCTGTAAATTCAATAGAGAAAGAAGGGCGATTTCTGTAAAATTCGCTACGGGTAACCCAAAATCGTAATTGCATATGGGCTATATATCTGTTTTACTGATAGTTAAAAGTTTGACCTAAGAAATGTGTTCAAGTCGGAGAAGCACTCCCTTAATCACCACTTTGCTGATATTCATCAATACTATCTTTGACTGACTTTGCAGTTTTTCCTAAAAATGAATACCTATAGCCCCGGTTAAAATGGTGGTCAGGAGCATTACCAGCACAGTGCCGACAGCCCATTTCAACGTAAAGCGCTGATGTGCTTCAAAACTTACTCCTGCAAGCCCAACCAGTAAATAGGTCGATGCAACCAGGGGGCTCAGCATGTGAACTGATTGGCCCAAAAGTGAAGCCCGCCCGATTTCAATTGCAGAAACGCCGAAATGTGATGCTGTTACAGCTGTTAAGGGAACAATTCCGTAAAAATAGGCATCATTGCTGATGAAATAGGTGAAGGGCATTGAGGTAAGGCCAGTGATGATTCCCATGTTAGGCCCCAGTGAAGCAGGAATAATATGAATAAAACTTTGTGCCATGGCGTCCAGCATTTTAGTGCCCGACAGAATGCCCGTAAAGATGCCAGCTGCGAATACCATTGAACCAACAGATAAAGCACTCCCGGCATGTGCGGCCAGTTTTTTGCGCTGTTCGTCCAGGTCCGGAAAATTGAGGATCAGAGCAATGGCGAGGCCGACCATAAATGTAATTGCAATTGGGAATAATCCCGAAACCAATGCAATGACAAGGATAATGGTAAGCAGCAAATTAATAAAATAGACAATTTTATTCTTTATTTCTTTACTTTCCGGAACCTCTATATGTTTTATTCCCAAGCGTTTCTGTTCCCTTTTTCCCAGGATATAGGATACAAACAGAACCCATGCTATGGATACCAGCATGCCTGGAATAAGAGGGTTAAACAGTTCGGTTGGGTTAAGGTGTAAAGCGCTCAATACGCGTGCATTTGCCCCCGTCCATGGCAGTTTAATCATGATTCCGACACATAAAGTCAGAATAGCGGTCAGAATCAGGGGATTAATTTCAAGTCGTTTATAAACCGGAAGCATAGCTCCTACAATGATCAGGTAGGTTGCCGCACCATCACCGTCTAATGCAACAAGTAAAGCAAGTATACATGTTCCCATAATAACTTTTAAGGGATCACCTTTGGCCAATTGTAATAATTTGATAATCAATGGCTCAAACAGTCCAGCTTCGAACATGATGCCAAAATACAAAATCCCGAACATGATTAAAACCCCTGTAGGCGCGGTATCCTTTAGCCCGGCTTCCATCATTTTACCTAATGCTATTCCTCCAACCCCGGAAAAGAGTCCAAACAAGATCGGGATCAGGGTCAGTGCAACGAGTGGGGAGAGCCGCTTGGCCAGGATTAGTGTTATAAAAGTCGTAATCATCCCCAAGCCTAATAAGGCAAGCATGGTTTCGCTCATCGTTTTATTTTCGGATTATAAGTCATAGCTAACAAACAGGGTTTTATGTATTCCTCAAAAACATGGTTTCCTGCGGTATAGTGGTAGAAAGAAAGAGGAAACCGTTACAGTAATTAACGGTTTCCCTCTTTCTCCTGTTAATCAATTTATAATCAAACCTTTTGCTCCGTAAATTGTTTGAAGCTTAACTGAGATGCAGGTTCGATATAAACAAATTATTCAGCATAAGTGTAACTCCATTCTTCCGTTGAACTATCAGCTGAAAGAGTCTTAACTGCTTTTGATACCCTCTGTTTTGCGTCGAAAGTATATGTGAAACTTGATTTGTTCTTCACAATTGGAGTCGCCCGTGGGTCCCAGTATTCAAAATAATCAACCAGTTTTGCACTTGGCTTACCATAAAAGTTACCAATTGGTTTCCAATCCGAATCGGTTGCATTAGCCTGGTGGATGCCATCGGAATTATCTCCTATCGTATAGGTAAATGCTTTTATTTTTTTGGCTGTAACACCATCATCATCGAAAGTAGTTATTTTCGAGATATTGCCATCAGTGATTTCCATTTGGTATTTCAGGTGGCTGGCACTCGACCAGTATTCATAATATTTTACCATGAACCCATTTGCATCGTATTCGTATGTATTTCCGTCAAGATCTTGGGTAACATATCCTTGTGTATTAATATCATATGCCCCATAAACATCAGCACCTCTCATCAGTGTCAATTTACCGGCAACCGTATAATCGTAAGTAATTGTTTTATCCAGTGCAGCTTCCCAATAATCATCGAATTTTGTGACTTTTGCTGTTGTAGCGTCATAGGAAAAATCCCATTTCTCGGTTCCACCGGCCCAAAGGGCATAAAATGAAATTGTTTTGATCAGTGAGGAGGTTGTAAACGTCATATCTTCACCGTATGCTGTTCCTTGTGCATTGGTAGCATAAGCTCTTACATGGTAAAGGGTGGCTGGAGTTAAGCCTGTAATACTGCTGGTGAAGGCACCAATTCCGGTACCGTCAGTGGTTTTTGAATCGGCAACTGTCGGGCTTGCTGCTGTGCCCCAGCATACACCGCGGGCAGTTACGGCCGAAGTGCCTTCGGATGTAATGGTACCCCCTGAAGAGGCTGATGTTACAGTAACTGAAGAGGCAACTGTCGTAGCAACTGCAGGTGGATCGGAACTGTCTTTCTTGCACGATGAGAAAGGAACGGCCATGATAACAGCCAGTGCAAATAAATAGATCTGCTTTTTCATTTTCATTTAAATTTAAGGTTAGTAATTATGTTGAGGTTAAGGAATTTAATTGTTACCGGCCATAATGATCAGGGCCAGGCCTGCTGTAAAAAGCAAGAACATAAATGCAAGTAAGGTATTAACTGATTTGTTGGCACCTTTGAATTCTTTCCAGATAAATACACCCCAGAAAGCACCAATCATGGTAGCGCCCTGTCCGAGTCCGAACGAAATGGCATAGCCGGCTTTATTAGCTGCCAGCAAGCTCAATGAAGTTCCCAATGCCCAGATCATACCACCGATAATACCAGACAAATGGCTTCGGAAATTCCCTTCGAAATACTGCTTGAAATTAACCGGTGTACCTTCGATAGGCTTTTTCATAAGGTACGTATTGAAAAGGAAATTGCTGATGACAACGCCGATCACGAAAAAGAAAAAAGCGGCATATGGGGTAAGTTTCCCGGCTTCGGATAAGCCTGCAGCTGTATTTCCGGGGTCGGTTGCGATGGCGCTGGCCACAAAACGGAAGAACCAGGCCATTAAAAATCCTGCTGCTACCGAAAGGAGTATCCCTTTCGTTGAGGTTTTCTTATTATTAATGGCGTGTTTTTTATACGCCAGTGCATCAAGAATTATGGCCACAACCACGATTCCCACGCCAACAAAAAGGAGCATAGGATCGCCCTTAGGTGTAGCCATATAATTGATAAGTACACCTAACACCATGCAAATACCCACTCCAACCGGGAACGCAATGGCCATGCCGGCAACAGATATCGCGGCCACCAACAGTATGTTCGACAGGTTAAAGATTATACCTCCCAATATGGGATTTAGAATGCTCGAAGTACTAGCCTGTTTGATACTCTCAACAAAGCCCATCCCAACACTGCCCGTACTTCCGAAAGTGAAGCCAAAAATCAGGGCAAACAGGAGTATTCCTATTACATAGTCCCAATAAAAGAGCTCGAAACGCCAGCTCTTTGCGGCAATTTTCTGAGAGTTGGCCCATGAACCCCAACAGAGCATGGTAATGAAGCAGAGAATGACTGCCAGCGTGTAACTACTTACGATAAACATGGTTTTTAGTTTTAGTTAGTACTTAGTTAATGTTATTTGTGAAATCGTTTTGCCGTAAACATGATGACCTCAGGCAAGCCTGCCAGGAACCATTCGAATCCTCCAACGCCTTCCCTAACCCGGTATTCGTGCTGCAGATCCTTATCGCGCAGAATCATATGTGCATTACCGTTCCCTTCATAATTTTCGCCTTTGTCCGGGGCATCGATGAAGAATGATGTATGTTCAAGCGCTTTGGGCTTCATGCCCGACAATAATCCCGAAATGCTGTCCTTCGAAAGGTACCCATCCGAAAGAATGCAATAACTGAATTGTTCCTGCTTTACAACAACATTACAAACAGCCTCAGCCTCAGCCTGGTATCCGGCTATTGCACGGAACCGATAGCCTTTGCGGATCCTTAATTTTGCTTCGAGTTCAGGAATTGCTTTTTCTATCTGGGCCAAAGCTCGTTCAGGTAAAAATACCAGTAACATCGGGCATGACTTGTTTTCCTCTGTTTGTTTGCTGACCAGGGCTGCAATAATTTTCTGCTGAAGAAGCGTGAAGTTTCCACCAAAGTAAATCACCGGGTAAAACCGGTCGGTTTGATCGTACCCGGCAGGAACATACGCAAATGCAGGTTCATCCAGAATAAACACTTTACGGATTTGCTTATCCGGAAACGAGTTGGTGGAGGCTTTTAACGGGATATCGCCCTGGTAAGGCTTACCTTCAAAAGCATCATTGATAAACCTCAGAGCATCAGGCAATGCCGAACACCAGTACTGGAAACTGTGTCCCCCATCACGCACACGGAATTCATGCTGAATATGCAGTCTGCACATCAGAATATGCAGTTCCTCATTGCTCCGGCAGAGCGTTTGTTCTTTATCTCCGTTATCAATATAAATGTTCAGCCTTTTAATTTCAGCTGCCGACAATTTAGGCAGAATGTAAAAAGGGCTATTCTGTTTGTAATATTCTGTTATCCGGTCAGTTCCTTTAAATCCCGGCTCACCAAACAGCCGGCCCCACTGATCGTCCCACCCGGAAGCTTCTTCGGTCACATATTGCTCATCGGTGCGGATCGAGATACTTAATGGTACCGCGGTCCCGAAGATATCTGAATGTTTCAGGTGAAGGTTAAGAGCGCCGAATCCACCCATGGAATACCCCATCAGGGCACGATGCTGCCTGTCGGCTATAGTGCGGAAGAGACTATCGATGTATGGAACCAGCTCCTTTACAAACATATCCTGGTATAAAAATGTGCCTTTGTAATCGTTAACATAATAAGTACGGAATGCTTCCGGCATTACAAAAATCATGGGTTTGGCATAACCATCTTCAACTGCTTTATCAGCAAACTGGCTGATTTGTCCATATTCCAGCCAGGCAGTTTCATCATCGCCCAGCCCGTGTAATAAATAGACTACCGGAAAGGACTGCTTTACATCATAATAATTATTCGGCAGGCAAACTGAGAAATGAATATCCTGGTTTAATATCCGGCTGTGCATTGTCATGCTTTCCATTATACACAAGCCGCTGGTTGCAAATGAATTGCAATGCAGCAACAGGTTGATGAAAAACAAAAGTGCAATTCTTTTCATTTTCTAGTTTCTAAGGTGAGTTTTCATAAAACCGGCAGATTCGTCAAGCCCGTTTAAAAACGATTCGTGCGAGGGAGTGCCTTGTCGAACCCTGTATTCGTGGTTCACTTGGTTATGGCGCAAACTCAGGTATAGTGAATGGTAACTTCCATAATTAATCCCCTGGTCACAAATATCGAGGTAATAACTTATTCCAGCATCAGATGCAGCAGCATCCTCAGGAATGTTAGCATCAAAAAGCAGGCAGGCATTAATCTGTTCTGAACATCCGGTAATCAAGCCGAAAGCCAATAGGCCAGCCTGGTTATTGCCAAGCAGAATAGTATGGTTTCTGTCACCAATAGTGCGGTATTTTGCCCTAACCTGGCTTAACAACTGCTGAAGAGCCTCTGCTGTAATGGTTTCAGCTTGAATTGGGATTTCTACAATCAGTGAATTGGGTATGTTACCACTGATCATATTTGAATTGAGCAGGGAAATCAGGTTTTGTGATTCTATGACCTGTGAGGCTGCATTCCGGTCGTGAAGGGCAAGGATGACCGCATAGTGAATTGTATCAGCCAAATACGTTGGTGGAACGGTAACACTGAACGTTATTCCTGTACCTTCAAGTTGTTCGGCAAAGGTACGCCCGGCAGGAACAGCTGTTCCCGGATCAACTGGTACGGGATCATTCGGATAAGGGATATTCTGCACTGTACAACTGATATATCTCAGTGCTTCAGGCAGCGCTTTGTGCCAGTAGTCCCAGGAATGGGCACCATTTTTCATGCGGTATTCGTGCTTAATATTCAGGTCGCGGAGCAAGTCATGAAGCGCATCGTTGGGTTCTGAGAGGCTTTCTTCATCATCGCCACAGTCAAAAAAATAGTTTTGTCCATTCAGCGACAAATCGCCTGGTTTTTTGAAAAAATAGAATGGGTTGTTCTCTTTGTAATAATCTGTTAAGCGTGCCGTTCCGGATGAACCAATTCCACCAAAAACTGATCCCCATTGCGAATTCCATCCGTCTTGTGGTTCATCCATGTATTGCTGATCTGTACGGTACGACATGCTCAATACCACACCGGTTTTAAATACACCCGAGTTTTTTGCGGGCAAAATCAAGGCACCGTATCCACCCATCGAATAACCCATTACCGCCCTTTGCTGAGGATCTTTTATAGTACGGAATAACGAATCGATTGTTGGAACCAATTCGTTTACAAACATATCCATGTAAGGGAAAGTGCCATTGTATTTATTCACATAATATGAATTGAACCCTTGGGGCATAACGTATATCATTGGTATTGAAGCATTAGCATCAGCATAATATGAAATGAGTCCATATTTATACCATGCGGTTTCGTCATCACCAAAACCATGAAGAAGGTAAACTACCGGGTAACTTGTATGCAAACTGTCATACTCCTTGGGCAGTAATACAGCATAGGAAATATCACGATTCAGAATCCGGCTTTTCAGGGTTTGCTTTTCCAATAAACGCACGAAGGATACTGTATCAACCGGAGGAACAGGTGGAATAGGACCAGGTTCGCGCTCGCATGCTGACAACCCAACGAAAAGCGGGAATAATCCAAGCAATAAAAACGTGAAGTAAGCTAAACCTTTCCCTGTATTTTTCATTTGGTTGCTTCTGCCTGTTTAGGATCTAATGTTTTAATCGGGGAATCACCGTAAACTACATAGGATTTCAAAGTTATCCTGAAATCAGGATTCTGATTCACCCATTTTATTTCAAGTTTATGATCAGCGTTTTTCAACATGTACTTGAAAAAAATATCGTATTTGCGTACAATGTAGTCATACGGCATCTTAACCTGTTCCACTTTTGCATCATCAATATAAACATCGAGTAAGGCGACAAAATCGCTTTTTGCCACACCACACTGGCTTTTAACATTGCCCAAAACCACTATTCCATTCCCGCTGAAGTCGATCTTGATACTTTCATCTAGGAAATCTTTCCTTATCAGGAGTTGTTTAGCCGGGTACATCCCCTCGAAAGACTGCTCAAACTTCAGTGTTTCAGGTTTTTGTGTTTTAAGTATGATGCTGTCATTTTTAACTTCACCTCCATTCTTTTTAATTTGCTCAATCGCATGTTTGTAACTGAGAGCGTAAACCTGGTTCAAGGTGATGTCGGAATAGGGGAATTTAATATCCTGAACCTTTTCAACGGCTGGTTTCCAGAAAGCAGGGATTTTATCGTACCCAAGTATAACACCAAGTATACCCCCAGCTGTAGCCGGGTTACAATCGGAATCCTCGCCACAACGACAGGCGATATCCATTGTTTTATAGAAGTCTTTATTGCCGTATAAAAGCCCTATCACCACATATGCTGCATTAACGCTGGCATCAATATTGAATGAATTAAAAACTCCTTCGGGGCAACCCTTTTCGGAGGTATGTTTCTTTTGAAATTCAAACCAGCATTGCTTCCAGTCGTCGGGATATTGTTTGTGCCATTTTATCACATCACTTATGGACTGATAGAATTTACTTTTCTCGGGAATCGGTTTCAGACCCTGTTCCACAACAAAATCCATGTCGTCCGAAATGAAGGCTGTTGCATACATACCAGCCATAAAAACACCGCCATACCAGCCGTCTCCATAATTTGTAATATGACCGGTACGATCGCATATTTCGGCAGCCGTTCGTATCAAGCCTGGCGACATCATCCCGGCAAAGTCTGACTCAATCTGAAAATCAATATCATCGGCATGGGGATTATTCATCCAATATCCCGAAGCAGGGGGCATGATTCCGTTCAGGATATTATACCGGGCCGCCTGGTTGGCATGCCATAGTTTATATGGCGCGTGTGCAAATGAAAGTGCAAATGAATCGGCTGGTGCATTAAGCCCGCATCTTTCAAGTACTTCAATAAAAGACAGATCCATATATACATCATCGAACAAACCCGGATCCGACTCAAATAATTCCTTAATATAATCGTCGTACCAAACTATGGGCTGGTAATCCTGTATCATGGATCCTTTAAACTGGAATTCCGTTGGCCCGCCATACGTGCAACCTATGGTTTGACCCGCCCAGCCGCCTTTGATTTTATCCTTCAACACACTGGCTGTCAATATAGTTTTTTCAGAAAGTACTGAAGAACTCTTCGTATTACTCCCGCATGAAGCAAGAAACAGGATGGCCGTGAACAGAAAGATATAATTTATTCCTTTTTTCATACTGGTTTTATTTGGGCAAATTACTCTCAGGTTGTTTCTCCGAATACACCATAATATCATTGATCCGTATTTCGTATCCAGGTTCCGGATTGATCCATTTAAGCCGTACATTGTGCTGTCCCTCCGTAAGTTGGTATTTCCATGCCGGTTCGAGACGTCGGGAAGTGTTTTTCATTGGCATTTTTACATGCTCATCAATTTTCCCATCGATATATATATCGAGTTCGGCAACATAAGGATCGTCAGGTTCAGCCAGTCCGAATACTTCCGATCCGACTCTTTTTGAAACGCGATCGATATAATCCTTATCAATTTTAGAGTTTTTCACAAGGTTTCCGTAGAAAATATAGCCATTCCCGGAAAAATCATATGAAAGTTCATCGGCAAATGACTTGTCGTAACGGTCGCGGAAAACGGGGAACGTCTTCTCAAAGTTCTGTTCAAAAGCAAGCGGCACCGGCGCTGAAAATGGGATCACAATTTTATCCCCTTCAACAGTTCCCCCGGCACGTTTTATCATTTCAGTGGCATGTTTATAGCTTAAATCATAGGCTTTGTTCAGTGACATGTCAGTTCCTTCAAAATTCTTTGGCTCAATTTCCTGGAGCGGTTTCAGCCAGAAAGCCGGGATGCGGGAATAGCCTGACATTACCCCTAAAACGCCACCTACTGTACCCGCATCAGAATCAGAATCCTGTCCACAATGAGTTGTGATATCAATTGATTTTGAAAAGTCACCTTTCCCATATAAAAGGCCTATAGCAACATAGGCCGAGTTTATTTTTGCGTCAATATCAAAGGATAAAAACACACCTTTAGGGCAGCCCACATCATTATTCCATTTCTTCTGCAACTCGAACCAGGTTGCCTTCCAGTCATCAGGATATTGCTTGTGCCATTTGATGACATCAGCAATACAATCGTGAAATTTTGTTCCCTCGGGGATTGTTTTCACTGCCTGCTCAACAATTTCGGTTACATCATTTGATACAAATGCCATGGAATACAATGCGGATACAAACACACCCCCGTACAAGCCATCGCCACTGTTCATAATATGCCCGACGCGGTCGGCAATCTCGGTGGCTGAATTCACCATCCCGGGAGCCATCAGACCGATAAAATCGGCTTCAATCTGAAAATCAATATCATCGGCGTGCGGATTGTTTTTCCAAAACCCGGATTTCGGCGGCATGATACCATTCAGGATATTATACCGGGATGCCTGGTTTGCATGAGCAAGATGGTAAGGTGTAGCGGCCCAATGTTTTGCAATGATATCCATAGGGACATTCAACCCGTATTTTTCGAATACCTCAACAAAATTCATATCCGTATAAATATCATCGAACAGCCCCGGCTTCTTATCGAACCAGTATTTTACATATCCTTCACGCCATGGAATATTCTGGTAATCAGGTATCATAGACCCCTGGTACTTGAATTCAACCGGTGCACCATATACCACGCCAATCGTCTGCCCCGCCCATCCGCCTTTAATCTTGTCCTTTAACTGAGACGGGGTAAAAGAATTTTGCGCAGCTGGAACTTTGTCCCCTGACCCTTTCTGTTTGCAGGAAACCGGAAAAGTCAGCAATGTTGCAGCAACAATTGCAAATCCAAAAGCCCTTTTGATTCTATAGGTCATGCAGTTTGTTTGTTTTAATGGTAAACGCTGAGCTCCGTTACCGACGTAAAGCCGGAAACCTGTTTCGTATACTTATTCCAGTGATCTTGTATCTTGGCATCGCCTATGATCCGGATTGCACTGGTTTCGACAGGATCAAAGCTGATAATGTATTCGACAAAATGAGGCTGAAAAAAGACAATATCGGTTTTCGGCAAAGCGGGCGAAATTATAACTTTCTCAACAGGGGTCCATTTGCCTGCTTCATTCTGATATTGCACGTTAAGCGATGTAAACCATCCCCCGAATTCTTCGAGGCAACCGGTATGCAAAGCCATCATACTTATTTTTTGCGGGGTTTTCCAACCGTACCCGTAATAGTCGACTTTGGGGATTTTTGATTTTGAGGCCAGGCTATAAAAAACGGAACCCGGGCCGTTGGTTCTCCCATCGTTGATAACCTCAACATTATGGGCATACATCGACTTGCCGAAAGTGTACCAGCAGGAATCAAGGACTTTTTCGTTCAGTTGACGGACGTTAGCCAGAATGGTATCGGCAGAAGGAGCAATATTCGTGCCACGAACCAACAGATTGAAATGATGAGTTGTTTTATCTTTCCCGTTATCCAATTGAAGTGTAATTTCCGAATACCCGGTAGTTTTCGGAATGCCGGTAAGTTTCCCATTTGTAAAAGTCAAGCCTTCGGGAAACTTGCCGGCTATCATGCTCCAGTTATAGGTTTTGTTTGCTTCGGTATAGAAATTATAATCGACTGGCTTGCCAGTTTCCATTGTAGGCAAAGGCCCGATACAAAATTCGACAGGAGCATTGAAAACGGCTTCAGAATTTATTGTAAGTGTCTGATTGCCTGGCTTACCCGAGAGTTTGCCTCCTTTTAAAACAACCAGGTCGATGGCAGCTTTCAAAGTCTGATCAATTATTTCCGATATTTTACCATCAGGCATATCAAACCTGGTAATATTGATATACTTGTCGTTAAATGGTTTCTTCCAGCCTTCAATCGGCAAATACAAATTTTCCGGCAAGCCCTTCATTCCATTTATAACTCCCATTAAACCAGCTATGGTAGCAGCCTGGTTATCGCAATCAAAACCCAGGGCACAGGATAGATCGAGTGTATGCTGGAAATTACCTTCACCATACAACAATGCCAATACAGCGCATGCGCCATTCAGGTTGGCATTCCAGATAGTTTTTGTCATATCGGGCTCATCAATATAATATTTCTGGGCCATTTCCTTCCTTGCGGCCTTCCAATCCGAAGGGTATTTTGAATGCAATGCAATCATTTCTCTGGCAGTAACTGCAAACCTGCCGTTGGCTGGTAACGCTTTAATTCCTGTTTCAATCAGCCTGTTAATATCCTTCTCAAAATAGGCAGCAGAGTATATGGCACCATAGAAAATTGTTGGTTCAACACCCCATTCGTCGCTTGTTATACGTGCTGCCCAGTCGGATTTAGAGGCGGCATAGTTTACCATTCCGGGTGCCGTAACTCCCCATATTTCATTGATAAGTTGGGGGTCGATCTGGAACCAATGAGGGTTCAGTTCTTTACTTCCTGTAAAAGGCGGAGTGTAACCGAAATGCATAAGTCCCAGGGCGGCGCGGTTAGCCAGCCAGACTCGGTCGCGGATATGGTACATCCAGGCTTCCTGGAGTTGGGAATAGGACGGCTCGGGACCATATTTCCCTATCTGAAGAAGGTACATGTATTCAACATCTGTATCATCGTCGGAAAATGCCCCATCGTATTTCTTGAGCTTATCCAGGTTTTTAGTATACCCATACGGCCATGTTTCAGGGCCGGGAGCATTGATGTACTTCCCTTCGTGAGGCAATCCATAAATATTGCCGATCATCTGGCCTATCCACTCAGCGGCAATTTTATCGCGTAATTCGCTGACCGCTATCCGGTATGGCCTGCTTCCATTCGAACGGATTGGAACCAGGATTATTCCAAAGATAAAAAGCGACCATATGGCTATGTTCTTGATCTTCATTTACATAGGATTTTGCACCAGGTTCGAATTTGCATCCAGTACGGTTTGAGGTATGGGGAAAAGTTTTGCGTTTGGCCCTGACGAGGGTTTGTTCCAACCGGCATTACCATATACCCCAAAACGTATCATATCCTGCCGGCGATGGCCTTCCCAGGCAAACTCGCGGCCCAGTTCATTCAGGAATTCCGTATTTGTCAAATCTGATGCCTGTAAAGGAGCTAGGCCGGCCCTTGTCCGGATTTTCTGTAGATCGGCATCATTCAGCATTTCACCGGCACGACCCAGGCGCCAGAGAGCTTCCAGTTTGGTGTAAAGCACATCGGCATACCGGAAAAGGACAAAATCGTTTTCCATATCAGTAACATAATATTCCAATCCATCCTGGTATTCGTATTTACAACAGCGGGCTCCTTCCCATTTTTTCCGGGCCATATAATTAGCTACCGTGGGTGTATAAATAAACGGCTCATCATTCACAATAATGTCAGCCCCGCTTTTATCTTTCTGCTGTCCGAAAAGGAATGATTTCTTGCGAAGATCGCTATCCGAAAACTTATCCAGGAATCCGGGTTCCAGTATAAATTCGTCCCACATACCGCCTTTAAATCCAAAAGTGGCACGGCTGGCATCGTTGAGAGTGAGTGTATACCAGTATAAATGATCTTTTGTTAGTATCGACTGCATCGGAATTACAAATATGTTTTCCGTTGAAGCTTCGTTATAGACTTTGAAATTAGAAAAGTAGTTGTCTTCAATATGGTAACTGTTGAGCGCGATCACTTTGTCGCAGGCATCCACGGCTAATTGAAATTTGTCTTCTCCTATCCATTCCTGTGCATTCAGGTAAAGTTTGGCCAGCAGGGTGTATGCCATTCCCTTGGTAACCCTTCCATAATATTCGGGAGTCGGCTTATCCTGGAGTTTGTCGATGTTATTGAGAATTTCAGTCTCAATTGATGCGAATACAAATTTCCTGTCTTTTTGAGGAGGTAGATTCTTGTCGGTATAGTCAATTGTGTATGGAATATTTCCCCAGTTGTCTAAAGCCCAGTAATAATAGTACGCACGTAGAATTTTTATCTCAGAAATCACCTGGTCTTTCGCCGGGAAGGTTATGGATGTCTGCTCGGTTTCATATATAACTTCGTTGCAGGCGCTAATACCTTCAAATACATTTTTAAATGCCAGGGTAAGTATTTTATTAGTTGCCGTAAGCTGGTGTTTCTGGATTTCATTCCAACGCCCGTTGTCCCATACAAAGCCATCATCGCGACCGGGAGCCACCATTTCATCAGAAGCGATTTCATCGAGTGTCCAGAGGCTGAATTCTTCAGGATATTTTTGCGCTTTGGTATACGCCCGCCCAGCATTCATCAGCACATCCTTTTCGGTGTGAAAGAAGTCGTTAAGTGGAATATCCGAATACACTTTTTCTTCGAGATCGGTACATGAAACCAGGCCCGTAAGTATTACGGAGAAAAGGAACAATGCTATATAGATTATTTTCTTCTTCATGATTAACAAGGTGTTATCGGTTAAAATGAAACATTGACTCCAAAAGTTATCACCGTGGTTCGCGGGTAATAGCTGAG
>JBAXXB010000081.1:0-15535 GCA_037128115.1 Bacteroidota bacterium | reverse complement strand
AGATTGCCACCCTTTCCCCGGGTATTCCCGGAAGCGGGTTTCAGGTGATATCCAAATTCAATGCTCCCATGGTCACTGTACTTAATCGCATTTTTAACCAGGTTGGTGAGTACTGCCAGCACTTTTTCCTTGTCAGTAATAAGATTGGCGTCATCGGCAGGCAGCCCGGTTTTAAAACTCAGGTGAAGGCCCTTTTGGATAGACTCCGGGCTGAAAAAATCATAAATAAATTCGATTTGCTCATTTATGTTCACCTCCGAAAACAAGACTTTCATCTGGCCCGATTCTATTTTTGAGATATCGACGATGTCGTTAATGGTATTGAGTAAACGTACCCCGCTTTTATTTATAATACTGATATACGACTGTTGTTGTTCAGCAGTGAGGTCCGGGTTCCTGAGCAGCTCGGCAAATCCCAGTATACCATTCATGGGGGTACGGATTTCGTGGCTCATATTGGCCAGGAAGGCTGATTTAAGGCGGTCGCTTTCTTCGGCATGCTCCTTGGCGATAATGAGTTCTTTCTCTGCCTGTTTACGCTCAGTAATATCACGAATAGTGCTCTGGTAACCAATTATTTTACCATTTCCTGTCACCCGTTTCGCCGAATGGGAAACCCAGCGGGTATAATTCTGCCCGTCAATAATCCTGTACTCATAATCCCTTATTTCGGCCCCGGTTTCCTTTAATTGCTTCCACAACTGCAGTGCCGTAGCGGCATCCTGCGGAAGGATAGTATAGGGCATTTTTTTACCCAGGTACTTTTCACCGGGAGCCCCCAGTATCTTCAGGCATTGGGGACTGATAAATAATAATATATCGTTTTCATCCGAAAGGGTCGTTAAATCGTCGCTGTTGTTTACCACCGACTTGAACAGTTCCTCGCTCTCTCTTAAGGCTATCTGAACCTGCCGGCGTTCGGTAATATCGCGCATGATCCCTTCATGAAAAATGATATTTGAGTTCTCATCCAGGTTGTACCATCCATGATCTTCGACCCACAATTCGGAACCATCTTTCTTTTTCAGGCGATAGATTTCCATTTCGTCCAGTTCTTTCTTCTGTGCCAGAATTTCGCGCTCTTCGGGTTCAAAATACAACTTTGTTTTAATATCCGTGGCAATCAGTTCCTCCTTGCTGTCGTATCCCAGCATGGCTACCATGGCAGGATTCACCTCGACAATTCTCCCCTCGCGGGTGCTCTTATATATGCCGTCGGGCAATTTTTCGACCAGGTTGCGGTACATAGCCTCGCTTTCGCGCAAAGCCGTTTCTCCCTTCAGCCGTTCGGTAACATCCCGTAAAATGCCTTCGTGGAAGCGAATATTTCCATCCTCACCGTGGCTGTACCAGCCGTGATCTTCGACCCATATTTCGGAGCCGTCCTGCTTCCGCATGCGGTACACGCCTTTGGTTACGAAATTCTCCTGATGTAAAACTTCTTCCCTGTCGGAGATCAGGAAGTACAATTGTGTCTTAATGTCGATAGCCATCAACTCTTCTTTGCTGGCATAGCCCAGTATATTAACCATGGCCTGGTTTACCTCGACAAATTTCCCATCGTGGGTGCTTTTATATAATCCATCGGGAAGTTTTTCGACCAGGTTACGGTAAAGGGCCTCTCTTTGCGCCAGGAACACTTCGGCCTTTCTCCTGTCGCTGATATCATGTAAAAAGGACACAATAGCTCCTTCACCCACAGGCTGGTATTGTGCATGTACTTCAACATCGAACAGGCTCCCGTCCTTTCGGCGATGCCTCGAAATAAAACGGCTTCCCCCTTCGCTCCGGATACCCCTGATACGCTCCGCTACTTCTTTTGCCGTTTCGGCGGCCTCTATACCCGAAATATTCATGCGCAGCAGTTCCTGTTCGCTGTAACCGCTCATGCGGCAATAGGAATCATTTACTTCGAGAATACGGCCCTGCAGGTCGGCCAACCAGAATCCGTCTATGGCAGTCTGAAGAATGGACCTGTGCTGTTGTTCGCTCTTCCGCAGCGCTTCTTCCGAGAGCTTACGTTCGGTAATATCCTTATCGGCACCCCTGTATCCAATTACCTGGCCGGCACTGTTCAGTATAGGAAAGCCATTCGTTAAGATGCAGACTTTTTCCCCATTTTTATGTATATTCCAGTTTTCAAGATCGACAATCGGACCCCGCTTATCAATCAAATCGCTGAAAATCAATTGCATTCTCTCCCTTTCCCCGGGTGGCATAAAATCAAAAGGTGTTTTACCTGTCATCTCTTCGGGGGCGTATCCCAGGATTTGTTGTACCTTTTCGGAACAATACGAATATTTTCCCTGCCCGTCAATTTCCCAAACCCAGTCGGAAGTACTCTGAATAATAGCCCGGTAGCGCTCCTCACTCTCCAGAATGGCCTTATTGGTTTCAATTTCCTTTAAACGATTCAGCCCCGTCTCGGTAATAACCTCAATGAATGTTTTAATAAACAGGCTGAACAGGTTGGTAGCTGATTTCTTCATAGCCTGGGCCATAACCTGGATTTCGGCCAGGGTCATGTCGGGTAGCTTTTCGGCCATCAGTTCAGTCAGTCCCAGGAAGCCGTTGAACGGGCTGCGAAGGTCGTGAGCTATAATGGAAAAGAACTTATCTTTTTCAGCATTGGTTTTCAGGAGTTCGTCACTTTTGAGCTGGATTTGTATTTCGGCCGACCTTCGCGCGGTAATATCCCGTATATTACACTGTATCACTTTTTTAGAGCCTGACAAATAGACGTTACTAACAAATTCTACATTAATCTGCATCCCTCCGGCCGTTTGGAGCGGTAAATTCTCATACCGTATGAAATTGTTCTGCTGCAGTTCCAGTAACTTATCCTTATTTGCTACAATATCTTTTAAAAATCCAATTTCCCATATTTCTTTTGCGATGAATTGTTCCCGGGAGTAACCTAACAGTTCAACCAGGAATGGATTTACATCCAAAATCTTCCCGGTTTCGGCTTCAAGTATCAAAATTCCATCTTTTGAGGTTTCGAAGAGGCGGCGGTAAAGGTTTTCGGAAATATTGAGAGCGGCCTTCGACTGAGTACGTTCGGTGACATCGTGGATAATGGAGAAGAGAACCTGTTTCTCCTGGAAATCGATGGGTGATGAGTGCACCTCTACCACACGTTCCTCCCCATTGGCTAACCTGTGCGGAAATATGATATAATTCTGTTCTCCTGCAAAAGCTCTTTCACGGGCGAGGCTCACCTCTTCAGCCGGGAGTGTATTGATTTCGCTGATGTTCATCGTACGTAAAAGTGGAATATCGTAACCATAGAACCCGGCTGCAGCTTCGTTGGCCTCCAGTATCATGCCCGTATCGGGCTCAACCAGCAACATAATAGCATTGTGTTTTTCGAAGAGGTTTTTGAACCGGGTTTCACTCTTCCTGAGCGCATCCTCCACCTGTTTTAATTCCGTAATATCCCTGCTGAAGACTGCCATGCGATCAACACTACTATTGTCATCCACTATAGGATAAAGGTGATTCACCATCCAGCGGTCGTTGCGCATGTCCTCAAATTTAACCTGCTCCCCGGTGAGGAATACATGGTCAATGAATGGCTTCCGTTTTGAAATTATTTCCTGGGGCAGCAAGTCAACTATTTTTTGCCCTATTGGTGAATCTCCATCAAATTTAAGCCGTTTTAGCGCAATTTTATTTAAATCGAGCAGGGTTTGGTCGGCGGCTACCAGGAAAATAGATTCATCGGTGGCATTGAAGATCGCACTCAGGTTTGCCTGGCTTTCCCGCAACGCCGTTTCGGCAATGTTCCGGGCCGTAATATCCTGGAAAAATATACTTGAATGTACTTCTCCGTTTGCATCGCTATAGCTATTACTCGCAATTTCCACGGGGAAAATCGTTCCATCCGACCGCAGGTATTCGAGTTCACCAACGAAACGGCCTGAGCGGTCCCGTTCGGCAAGGGCGAGAGGCAACCTGGGGTCGGCCGGGTTGGCAACAACTTGCCGTCCCAGGCGGCAAATCTCGGCTTCCGAGCGTCCCAGCATGCGGCAGGCTTCAGGGTTGGCCGCATAGATGGAGCCATCGGGATGCGTTACCATGATGCCGGTGAGCCCGTTTTCGAATAATGAACGATATAGTTTTTCGCTCTCAGCCACCTTGTTTTCTGCGTTAAGGCGATCTGTAATATCATTAATCATGACATGGCGGGCCACTCTTCCGCCGGCGATCACCGAATGAGCCGATAGTTCAACATGGATAAGTTCCCCGTTTTTCTTGCGGTGCCTGAATACGCCCAAAGGGAAAAACTGGTCGCCGTCACGTTCTATATTCCGCTTGAGTTCGGCATAGTCCTCAACAGGCCTTATATCCCTGAGGTTCATCGAAAGGAATTCCTCCCTCGAATAGCCATAATGAGCCACCGCAGCCTGGTTTACTTCGAGGAAGGCCAGGGTTTCCATATCGAAAATCCACATGGGCTGCGGGTTAAACATAAACATAAACCTGTATTTCTCTTCGCTTTCGCGCAGGCTGTTTTCTACGCGTTTATACTCCGTCATATCGCGGGCAGCCGCATACAGGTACTTTTTACCTTCCAGTAGCACACCAGAGGTACTGATTTCCACATCGAGCAAGGTTCCATCGCGGCGGTGGTGCCGGGTATCGAATATGGCAGGTTTGCTGAGCAAGTGCCCTATGAGGACCTGCAATTCTCCCCCCGCCCAGTTAGCGTCCCATTCGGAAACATGGAGTTGCGCCATTTCTTCCTGTGAATAACCCAGCATGGAGCAGAAAGCGTCGTTGGCTTCCACGAGTTTGCCTTCCTCATCCATCACATGAATGCCATCGGCTGCCGTATGCAGCAGAGTGCGGTAACGTAAGGCTAATCCGGCCTGGGCCGCTTCGGCTTGCTTCATTACAGTGATATCCATTACCGTGAGCAGGCATTGCTGCCTGTCGGCGGTTTGCATCCCCTTAAGCTGTACATGCACCGGCAGCTTATCTCCGATATTAAGGGTGATTTCGCAGGATTGCACGGTACTGCTGCTGAATATGCTAATGAAAAACAGGTTAAAGACGGGTTTCGCATCGTCGGAAACAAAAAATCCAAATCGCACATTCTTCAGCTGTGAGCTCACTTTACCAAGCATCTGAGAACCATGGAGGTTTACATCCAATATATCTCCCTCCCTGGAGAGGGCAAAATACCCTGTAGGGGCAAAATCGAACAATTCCCGGTACTTTTTGGCAGAACTGTCAGCAAGCAGGGTTAGTGCCTGCTTCAGTTCCCCATTCTGCATTTCCAGTTCCACCTGGTGCACTTCAAACTCATGAATGAGGCGGCGGAGGTCCTCTTCCGAAGCCGGGACTGCCGTTTTTAAAGGAAATTTCCTGAGTCGTTCCTCAGCTTCCTGGCGTAAAACAGTCGGCTTTCCGGTTGATGTTAGTGACTTGCGCATCTGGCAATATAGGATTTGCGTTGTTTGGGTACTGACTATTCTGCTAAACCGGGTTCTGGCCGGGAAAGCACATGCTTTGGTTTAGCTGTTTATTCCCCTGAAATGGTGTTGCATCAGTTTTTTCAGAAGCGCGATATTGATTGGTTTGGTAATGTAATCGTTGCATCCGGCTAAAATAGCTATTTCCCTGTTCTCAGTTTCACCGAAAGCAGTTTGCGCTATTATGACCACCTTGTCGTTAAATTGCCGTATCCGGCGTGTGGCCTCATACCCGTCCATGCCGGGCATTTTAATATCCATCATCACCAGGTCAAGACCCGGGTTGTTCCGGCAAGCTTCTACCGCCCTGGCCCCTGATTCAACTTTCAGAACCTCGTTGCTGTATATTTTAACCGCCTTCGAAATCAGCAGTCGCGAAATATCGTCGTCGTCGACCACCAGTATTTTAAGATCTTTGACCTGCATGGCATACCTGTAGTTGATATCACTTTCATTGGAGCGGTCTGCCGCCATAACCGGGTCAAGGGGAAGTGTAAAATGAAAAATACTGCCTTTACCCTCTTCGCTCCGGGCCCATATTTTACCGCCGTGCTTTCCGACAATCTCACTGCATAGCAATAAACCAAGACCTGTACTGGGCTCACCCTCGGTACCTTTACGGTTTGTCTGCATATCAATACGGAAGAGGTTGTCAAGTATTTGGGTATTCATCCCTATGCCGGAATCCTGTATACGTATTTCGATGTAGTTGCCGGCCCTGGGCAAGGCCGAAATGCTGACTTTGCCTCCCCGCTGCGAAAATTTCACGGCATTGGTCACCAGGTTCCTGATCATAGTTTGCAGCATAAAGTCATCGGCGAACACTTGCGTGTTTTCCTGAATGTAATTGCTAATCTCTATTCCTTTGTTTGCGGCATAATCCATTACCGTGGCCATGCTCTCACGCACCGCTTCAGGCAGGTTAATGAGCCTTGGATTAAAACTGTTTGAACTTAGTTGCAGTTGTGACCATTCGAGCAGGTTTTCGAGTAAACGGAAGAGATTTTTTGCCGAATTCTGCATATTTAAGGCAAAGCCCCGTATTTCGTCCATGGTGAGGTTGGGCAGATCTTCGGCCATGATGCGGGTAAGGCCCAGGAAGCCATTGAACGGACTGCGCAGGTCGTGGGCCAGTATAGAAAAGAATTTATCCTTTTCGGCTATCATTTTCAAGAGTTCCTCATTCTTATGTATGACTTCCTTTTCCGCTGCTTTACGCCTGGATATTTCCTGTCCCTGGGCGATAGTCGCCAGCGGGGTCCGGCCGTCGGACGAAAAAAGTGTGGCCGAATTCCAGAGCAGGATGCGCACCGATTGGTCGCGATGCTGAATTTCGATCTCAGCGGTTTCCAGCCGATCGCCTTCCAGGGTATTTTGAATCAACGCCATCGAAGCGGTGACTTGTGCCAGTGGGAATAACATCTCCAAGGATTTCCCCAGTACTTCCGCCTCGGTATAACCCGTTAAAAATTCAAACGCACGGTTAAAACGCGTGATGCAAAAGCGGGGATCCCAAACGATGATAGGGGCATTGGCATAATTGAGCAGGTTCTCGAGGTAGGCGTTTGATTTTTGCAGGGCGTCCTCAGCCTTCCTGCGCTTGCTGATGTCCTGGAATACGGTTGCAAAACTTCCCTTATAGGGAGAATAGGCCGAAATGGAGAAATATTTTTCCAGCGGGGCAAAATAGGTCTCGAAACTCTCTGGGTTCCCGCTCCGGGCTACCCTGGAGTAAATTTCGAAGAAAGGCGGATCTTCGACCCCGTATGCTTCCCTGCCGGTTTTGCCCAGGATATCTGCCTTGTTGATACCGAGTTGCGACTCGTATGCAGGGTTCACTTCAACGATCCTGTAATCTTCCGGCATGCCTTGCTGGTTGTACAAAATCTCATGCAGGGCCGCACCTTCGATCATGTTTTCGTATAAGGAGTGGTATTTTTGCTCACTGTTCTTTAGTTCCTCTTCGGCCTTCTTACGGGCGCTGATATCAATAAACGTGCATATTACCTGTTTTATGGTCCCGTCTTTGTTTAACTCGGGTTCGGCACTTACCTGCAGCCATATACGGTCAGCATGGGCAGGTCGGTATACGCCCATGATCACATCGTGCGCCGGGCTTAGCGTAGCAATGGCCTGTGGCACGGGATGGGTATGGCCTGGAAAGGGTGTTCCATCCTCGTGTATCACGTTCCAGTCGGGGTCGAAGGAGGTTTTGCCTAAAAGCTGCTCTTCGGTAATACCAAGTAGTTCGAGTGCTTTGGAATTACTCAGCAGCATTTCGGATTGAGGGCCCTGCAGAAGCATACCTACCGGCATGTCCGACACCAGGTTCCTGTATTTTTGTTCACTTTCCCTGCTGATTGATTCAACATCTTTCTGCAATGAAAGATACTTTTCTTCACTCAGCCCCAGCGCATTCTCAGCATCCCTCTGCCCGGTGATATCAACCACCGTAAGCTGGCACTGCTCCCCCACCAGCAGGCACGAAAGAAGAACATTCCTTTGCATGAAGCCATCAGCCGAAAGGAGCAGTTCACAGATTTCCCTTTTCCCGCTGCTAAAAACTTTTTCTATAAAAACATTAAAGACATGCCTCGATTCGCTGGCAACAAAAAAACCAAACCGTTTATTCAGCAGTGCCTTGCGTTCCTTACCCAGCAGGCCTGCCCCGGTAAGGTTGAGTTCTTGTATGATGCCTTCCCTGTTTAAGGTAAAAAGTCCCGAAGGCGAAAAATCATATAATTCGGCATATTTTTCCGCATCCTGTATTGCCTCGGTTCTTGCCAGGGCTAGTTCTTCACCCTGCATTTCAAGTTCCACCTGGTGCACCTGCAGTTCGTGAATGAGTTTCAGCATACCGGCTTCGGTATCCGGCATTATGGGTACGGCTGTATTATTTTCCAGTATTTCTTCCGCCTTCCGTCTCAGGGATTCTGTATTCGTATTTATTTTGTCTTCAGGCTTTTTCATGCGCAGGCCATTTTTGAGTTAAACAAGTGCGGGAGAGTTTTCGTTTCTAGTATTTTTTATGCCTTTAAGCCTGGTTATTATCAGGCTTAAAGGCAGGTTGCAGTTGTTCCCCCGGTGAGCAAACAGGCAGCCCGGGCAGGGCCATATTCGCGCATGACACGGTTGTAGCATACTACAGTACAGTCATTTAAACATGCTATTTTACCATTTGCCGGACAACCTCGGTTTCGTTAACTTATGCTTCAACAAACCAACAATTTATATTCAGAATGCCTCACTGAGCAGGGCGGGTTTACAAACTGTTGAAAGATCTGTTGCATAATAAGTAACTGGTTCTGGAATTCATTATTTTTTTTACAGGAGGGAGTTCCCTGCCGCCCACTGTTTATCGCTATTTTCGCTGAAAGTAATTCTTTTAGGCTCATAGAAATGAATATTTCTGCTTTTTTAATTTCGGCCGGGAAATTGAAGTCTGAAAAATCCAGGGTTGCAGCAGCATTAATTTCAGGAGTCCAGCATCTATCCGGTATTTTTTCCCAGGTGTTTTTGAATCAGTTTGTGTAATACGGCAAGAGTCAAAGGCTTCGAAATGTATGCATTGCAGCCCGCGTCAATGGCTTTTTCGCTGTCGCCGCCCAGGCCAAAGGCAGTTTGCGCTATGATGATCACATCACTGTTAAACAGCCGTATCTGCCGGGTGGCATCGTAACCGTCGATCCCCGGCATTTTCATGTCCATCAGCACCAGGTCAATGTCGGGGTGCAGGCGGCATGTTTCGACCGCGTCGCGTCCATTCCTTACAATAAGTATTTCCCTGCTGATTGCCTGCACAGCCATCGAAACAAACAGTTCCGAGGTTTCATCATCTTCGGCTATCAGTATTTTGAGATCTTTCACAGGGTCCTCCGCTTCCTGAGCCAAAACGCTTTTTTTAGATGCCTCTTCATTTCTTGCAACGGCGCGGTAGGGGATGGTAAAACTGAAAACGGATCCTTTGCCGGTTTCACTTTCGAGCCAGATTTTTCCACCCAGCATTTCGACATAGGCCCTGGAGATGGATAATCCAAGCCCGGCACCTTCGTAGTTACGCGAAAGGGATTCGCTCCCCTGCCTGAACCTGTCGAAAATAAAATCCTGTTGTTCGGCACTGATACCGATGCCGGTATCTTTAACAAAGAACTCGAGGAAATCACCCTTTAATTTATAGCCGAATTCGATGGAGCCTTCATATGTAAATTTTATGGAATTCTTCACCAGGTTCGTGAGGATGGCATATAGTTTCACAGCATCGGTGAGTATGATGGCCCTGTTACCCAGGGAGGCCGTTTTATAGAAGATTTTCAGTCCTTTCTGCTCCACCTCACGCCTGAAGAAGGAATAAATATCCTCCACCAGTTCACTTACGTTTGTTTCGGCAATGGAAACCGGCATCTGCCCCGATTCGATTTTTGAGATATCGACCACATCGTCTATGATATTCAGCAAGCGGGCACCGCTGTTTTCGATGATATGGATGTAGTTATACATTTCTTCCCTGCTGATATCCGGTTCGCGGAGCATGCTGGTAAAGCCCAGTATTCCATTCATGGGTGTACGGATTTCGTGGCTCATATTGGCCAGGAAAGCCGATTTCAGGCGGTCGCTCTCTTCGGCCTTCTCTTTTGACCTGATCAGGTCCATCTCCGCCTGTTTGCGCTCGGTGATATCGCGAATGATACCCGTATAGAATTTCCCGGCCGATGTTTCCCACTCAGACCAGGATAATTCAATCGGGATTTCGTTGCCGTTTTTATGGCTGCCGAAAAGCTCCACCGTTTTGCCTTTCAGTTGGGATACGCTTCCCTGACTGTCAGGACTTATCTCGGAGATGTATTGTTTAATGAAATTTCGGGGAATAATGGTTGCCAGGTTTTTCCCGTTGATTTCATCTTCAGTATACCCGAATATTCTTTCGGCACCCCGGTTCCAGTCCAGAATCAGGCCCTTGCGGTTGGTCGAAATAATAGCGTCGTTTGCCGATTTAGTCACCGATCGGTATTGTTCCGCATTTTTCCGCAGTTCTTCGGCCTCCCTCAATTTGCTTTCATCCACCACGGTAAGAAGGCATTCTTCCCCGTTTTGCGATGCAATGCCGGTAAGGTAAACATACATGGGCATTTTGCCTTTTACCGAAAGCGTTACTTCGCACGATTGTTTCGCTGCGTCGCTGAATATTTTCTGCAGGAAAATTTCAAAAACAGCTTTGGTGTCATGTGAAATAAAAACGATGAAAGACCTGTTTTTCAGCCGTGAACGCTCACTGCCCAGCATTTCGCAGCCGGAAAGATTCAGGTCCAGGATCAGGGCATCTTTCGATAGGGTAAAATAACCCAGGGGGGCAAAATCGTACAATTCGTTGTATTTTTCAGCCGAATCTTCCGCTGCCATAAAAGCCCGCAGCAGTTCTTCATTCTGCAATTCAAGTTCAACCTGGTGTACTTCCAGTTCATGAATCAGTTTCAGTGTGTCGGCAAGCGACAACTCCGCCGCCCCTGCCGCCAATTTTGCTTTCAATAAACTTTCAGCCCTTTGCCGCAGGGAGGCTGAATCGGTTCCAGGGAGCTTGCGTTTGTTCATAGAGATTTCCTTTTACAACCAGCAGATAAATTTAGAAAAAAAAAGCGAAAGAACTAAACCTGTTTCTATTTCCTGGTTTTGGTTTCCATCCCACAACTTAGCTTCTCATGCCCTGCAATCCGTTTAAATTCACGAAGGGTTTAATCGATAATACATTGTTTACCCTCTGCCGAAACATCGGCAATTACAAAGGCAGACCTGGATTTCAGATTCATTTCCCGTTCTTTTTAAAGTGTTTTTGTATCAGGCCATTCAGCACATTCAGGTTTACCGGCTTTGAAATATATTCATCACAACCTGCTTCCATGGCCTTTTCACGCTCGCTGGACAGGCCGAATGCGGTTTGTGCAAAAATAACAATGTCCTTATTGAACTCCCTGATTTGCCTGGTTGCTTCATACCCGCTCATTTTCGGCATTTTCATATCCATCATCACCAGGTCGATACCGGTATTGATCCGGCAGGCTTCGACGGCCTCGAGCCCGGTGCTGGCCCTGATAATTTTTTTACTGAAATTACGCACGGCCATGGTAATAAGCATTTCCGAAATCCGGTCGTCCTCGGCAATTAAAATCGTAAGGTCATTTACGGGATTTTTTACATCCACATCAGCAAGCTCCTTTTCCCCGTCCTGCGTGCCGGATGATACGGTATCGGAAGGAATGGTGAAATAAAACATTGTGCCTTTTGTGAATTCGCTTTCAAACCAAATTTTACCACCCAGTATCTCGACATAGGCTCTCGAGATAGCCAAACCCAGGCCTGCGCCTTCATAATTGCGTGAAAGTGATTCGCTTCCCTGCCTGAACCGCTCAAATATAATTTCCGTTTGTTCTTTAGGAATACCCGTGCCTGTATCCCGTATTGAGAATACCAGGAAGTTATCCTTTTTATCCAGCCCGATTTCGATGAACCCGGTTTGGGTAAATTTAGTCGCATTCTTGACCAGGTTGGTAAGAATAGCATATACTTTTTCCCTGTCGGTTTGAATAATGGCTTCGTTTGCCGTTAAGGAATTTTTCAATAAAAGAAGCATACCTTTTTGCTCTACCTCCGGTTTGAAGAAGGTATAAATATAATCGAGCTGCTGGCTGATGTTCGTCTCGGTAATATTCACCTGCAACTGGCCTGCTTCTACTTTCGAGATGGAAATAATATCGTTGATGATATTGAGCATACGGGTACCACTTTTCTCGATGATGGCAATATACTCCTGTTGTTCAGCACCTGTAAGTTTAGGCTCTTTCAGCAGGCTGGTAAAGCCCAGTATCCCGTTCATAGGAGTGCGGATTTCGTGGCTCATATTGGCCAGGAACGCTGATTTCAATCGGTCGCTTTCTTCGGCACGCTCCTTGGCAATAACCAGTTCCCTGATCATTTCTTTTTTTTCGGTAATATCTTCCTTTACGGCGATAAAATGGGAAATGTTGTTGGCATTATCAGTGATGGAAGAAATAGCGGCACTTTCCCAATAGGAATCCCCGTTTTTCTTTTTATTATGAAATTCACCCGTCCACTCCTTGCCCGATAAAATGGCATTCCACAGCCCCTGATAAAATTCAGCTGATTGCTCGCCGGATTGGAGAAAACGGGGGTTCTTCCCCAATACCTCTTCCATTGCGTAGCCTGTAACTTCCGTGAATTTCGGGTTCACATATTCTATATTCCCGGCTTTGTCGGTTATTATCACCGTTGTAGGACTTTGAGCGACTGCCCGGCTTAAAAGCTTAAGTTGTTTTTCATTAATTACGCGATCGGAAATATCACGTATGTTGCACTGAATCACTTTCTTCAGGTCGACCTGGTAAACGTTGCTGATGAATTCAACATTAATCCTGCGTCCATCGGCTGTTTCGAGCGGCAAATCCTCGTAGCGTACATATTCCTGCTGCTGCAGTTCCAGAAATTTATCCTCATTTGCCACTATATCTTTCAGAAAGCCAATTTCCCAGATGGCTTTTTCAATAAACTGTTCTTCGGAGTATCCCAGCAGTTCGACCAGGAAAGGGTTCACATCAACAATCTTGCCGGTAGCGGCATCCAGAATAAGGATACCGTCCTTTGCCGACTCGAATAGGCGGCGGTACCGGATTTCGGAACTGATCACCGCATCCTCCGCTCTTTTACGCTCGGTAACATCACGCATGATTCCCTCGTGAAAAAGAATGTTCACGCTATCATCCTTATTGAGCCACCCATGATCTTCGACCCATATTTCGGACCCGTCCTTTTTTTTCATGCGGTAAACGCCTATTTCCTCTTTGTCCACCTTCAGTATCACACTTTCGCGGTCCGAGGGCTTAAAATACAACTGCGTCTTTATATCGATGGCCTTGAGTTCCTCAACACTTTCGTAACCCAGCATCTTAGCCATGGCAGGGTTTACATCGACAAATCTCCCTTCGTCGGTCGATTTATACACCCCATCGGGTAACCTAAATACGAGGTTCCGGTACATTGCTTCACTTTCCTGCAAGGCTATTTCGGCCAGTTTTCGTTCGGAAGTATCCCGGATGGCTCCGTCGATATGGTGTGGGTTACCTTTCGTATCGTAAATCAGGCGAGCGTTGATTGAAGCATGCCTGGCCTGACCTGTTTTTGTCTTTAGTTTTATTTCATAATCGCGTAGTTCCCCGTTTTTCTGTATTTCCTGTATCAGAATACTCCTGTCGTTGGCATCAAAATATAAGTTATCCACGGGAGCACCAATGATTTCTTCCCTGTTAAACTCGGCAAAATGTTTGATAGAGGGGCTTATTTCGAGTACTTCCCCTTCCAGGTTTGTCTGGTAAAAGACATCCTGTACATTTTCGAAGATGGTCCGGTATCTTTCCTCACTCTGCATTAAGGCGTCTTCGGCTCTTTTTCGTTGGGTGATATCAATGAAACTGACGATGATCTCGGTGATTTCTCCATTTTTATCCAGAACGGGAATCCCGTTCACCATGAGCCATACCAGGTCACTTGTGGAAGGCCTGTACACGCCAGCCGTAAAAAATTTGAGCGCCTTCTTCGATATAGCTATCTGGTTTACAGGGTATTTTTCGATCGGAAGCGGGTTATTCGTTTCGTCCACAAATTGCCATTGCGGGTCAATAGCCAGTGTCCCTCTCATCTGGCCATCATTCAACCCAAGCAGTTCTGAGGCTTTGGGGTTACTCATAATAACTGAGGTATCGGGGGCATGCACCACCACGCCGGCATCCAGGTTATTCATTAAACCACGGTACCTCTTTTCGCTTTCTCTCAGGGCAATCTCTGCCTGCCTGCGCTGGGTGATATCGCGTATAATTCCGGTATAAAATTTACCCGAAACTGTTTCCCATTCCGCCATCGATAATTCGATCGATAACTCCTTCCCGCTCTTATGTATCCCGAGTAATTCGATGGTTTTGCCTAAAACATGGCTTTCTGACCTGGTGGCAGCTTGCCGGACCCCCTCCTTATGCATGAGATGGTATTGTTCAGGGATGATACGGGTGAGGTCGTCCCCAAGCATTTCGGCTTCGAAAAAGCCAAATATTGTTTCCGCTCCCCGGTTCCAACCCTTTATGATTCCCTTATGGTCGATCGTAATGATGGCATCGTTGGCCGACTGGGCCACAGTGCGGAAGCGCTCCTCGCTTTCGCGCAGGGCTTCCTCACTCATTTTCCTGGCGTCATTCTCTTTTCGCAGATCCTCCAGCAGTTTCAGCGTTGAGGTATGTGCTTCATTCAGTTCATTAGTCCGCTGGGCTACCAGGGCGGCCAGATATTCCTTTTCCCGGTGCTTCTGGATATTGGCATTTTTTATTTTAATCATAGCCCGCACCTGGGCCGTAAGTTCACTCTCATCGATGGGTTTGGCCAGGAAGGCTTCGGCACCGCATTCGAGGGCCAGGATCCGGCTCTCTTTATCTCCTTTAAGAGCCGTAACAAATACAACCGGGATATCGCGAAGCTTGCTGTCGGCTTTCAGCTGTTTGCAAACTTCGAAACCATCCATGCCGGGCATAACAATGTCGAGCAGGACAACATCCGGATCTTCGGCGGCGGCCAGTTCAAGACCCTTTAGCCCGTTTGAAGCGGTCAAAATCAAAGCCTCCGGAAATGATTCCTTGATCAATGCCCTTATACTGATTAGGTTATCCTGGTTGTCGTCGATCGCCAGGATTTTACTCCTTCTAATTTCCATAAAGCACCTCGTTGATCGTTTTAAAAAACTGTTTCTGCTCTATCGGTTTTGCAATATAGGCATCAAAACCATATGACAGTATGGTTTCCCTGTCGGAAGTCATGGCGCTGGCAGTAAGCGCTACAATGGGTATATGCTGCAATTCACCATTTCCACGTATGGCTTTGAATGCTTCGATTCCATCGATTCCCGGCAGAGCAATATCCATAAGTATCAGGTTTGGTTTGTGTTTCCGGGCCAAAGCTACCCCCGTGTTTCCATCCAGGGCTTCAATCACAATAAAATCATCAGCAAG
>JBAXXB010000080.1:0-15842 GCA_037128115.1 Bacteroidota bacterium | reverse complement strand
AATATTTCGGTTCCATGCCTGTCGGTATATATATGGTAGGTTGATGGTAACTGTTTTGAAACTTCCATGACCGTCAGTCCGGTTTCCTCCGACACCTCTCGCAAAGCTCCTTCCACCGGCTTTTCATTTTTATTCAGTTTGCCTTTTGGCAAATCCCATATCCCCAGCCTTTTAATGAAGAGATATTCCTCTTTTTGATTCCTGACGATGCCTCCTGCGGCTTCGATCCGGGTGAACATGCTGTTGAAAGCGGCACAAGCTTCTACGAAATTTTCCGAAGTTTTTATTATTAAGATCACACAATCCACTTGCTCTTCAAAACGTTTATAAGCTTTACGTAGAGCTGATTTGTCCGAGAAATTCAGTGTCATTTCATGCTTGTCGCTTTCAGTCAGGTCAGTGGCTTGAGTGATAGTAACTGCCCGATCATTCAAAAAAACTGTATATCTTTGCACCATGAGAACAAAATTTGAAGAGACAGCACTTTTTACTGCCGAATCGCTATTGCAAATTAAAGCAATTAAGCTTGATAATGCTAACCCCTTTACCTGGGCTTCTGGCATAAAATCACCCATTTATTGCGACAACCGCCGTACCTTATCCTACCCTAAAATCCGGACGTATATCCGCCAGGAATTTGTTAAACTGATCAACGAAGAATATGGAACCGTTGACCTGATTGCCGGTGTAGCAACCGGGGCTATCGCCATTGGCGCCCTTGTCGCACAGGAAATGGGTCTTCCATTCGTGTATATACGTTCTGAAAAAAAAGGTCATGGTCTTGAGAACCAGATTGAGGGCGTTGTCGAGAGTGGACAATCGGTAGTGGTTGTCGAAGATCTTATCTCGACCGGCAAAAGCAGTCTGAATGCGGTTCAGGCATTACGTGATGCAGGTTGTAATGTGAAAGGAATGGTAGCCATATTTACCTATGGATTGATTGATGCTGAGGAAAGTTTCAAGGCGGCCAATTGCAGTTTACATACGCTGACTAATTATAATTTCCTTGTAAGTAAAGCGCTGGAACAGAACTATATAAAAGACTCGGATATGCAGTCGCTCATCCAATGGAGAGAGAATCCAAGAAGTTGGGGGACTGATAAATGAGCAGGCGTATCGAAAGTCAGGTAGTTGGTTTTAATTGCCATCCTGAAAAAGTATATGAGTTTATAGGCAACTTCGATAATTTCACGAGCTTACTACCCTCACAGGTTGCTAACTGGCAGTCGACAGGTGACTACTGTTCGTTCGAAGTAAAGGGCCTGGCAACACTGGGTTTACGTATTACCACAAAGACCCCATTCTCCAATATAAGCATGAAAGCCGAAGGAAAACTTCCTTTTGGCTTTACGCTGGATACTTTTGTTCAGGAAACAGCTCCCCAGCAGTGCCAGGTTCAGCTGATATTAGATGCGGATATGAATCCCTTTATTGCCAAGATGGTTGAAAATCCGATACAAAATTACCTGGATATGCTTTTGCCTATGCTTAAGCAGGAACTGGAAAAGGAATAAATCCCGGAACTTAATTCCATAAATAAAAAAAATACCGGATAGCAGGCCTTTGGTCTGCTATTTTTATTTAGTCTATATAACAAATAATGACGTCTGGAATCGATAAGTCTGATTCATTTATCTTTGTTCGTCTTTTCAGATTGAATTCGTAACTTCCTGAGAATACTATTCCTTCTCAGGCAGGTATTCAATCAGTCAATTTAACATCATTACTTTCAAGACTATATATTTTGGGGGAACTTTATAATCGTCTCGCTTCTGACATCCGCTTCGTCGAGAGCCTGACTTCCTGTATCAATTGTGGCACCTGTACGGCAATATGCCCTGCAGCCGAATTTTACAATTACGACCCCCGGGTCATTGCCACAACTGTACAAACCCGGGATGATGAAAAGATTCGTGAGCTCATGAGTAGTGATACGATATGGTATTGCGGCGAATGCATGTCGTGTAAAACCCGCTGTCCAAGAGGGAATGCCCCTGGTTTGCTTGTCATGGCACTTCGTTCCATGTCGCAGGATATGGGTTTTTTTGCTGAATCGGAAAAAGGCAGGCAGCAATTGGCCGTGAAACGTATCATTGGAGACCAGATTTTATCTTCCGGGTACTGTGTCCGGCCCGATATGGTTGCGCCCGGCCTGCACCCGGAGCAGGGGCCTGTATGGGAATGGGAGTTCGAAAACCTGGCTCCCATCATGGATAAATTAGGCGCGAACTATAATGGCGATGGCCCCGGCGCTTTGCGAAAGGTTCCGGATTCTGATCTTGAAGAACTAAGGAAGATTTTTGAAATTACAGGAGGGAAGGACCGGTACGATAAGATAGAAGCTTATTCAAAAGAAAAGGCTGACGAAATGGGTCTCGAAATAGGAACCGATACCTCCAGCGAGTATGTTCAGCATGTGTATACTACCAATAATCAAAAACACAACCACGAATGAAACTGGAAGGGAAGAGGCTGATTTGGCAGGATTACCAGAAGGAAATTGCTGATGATCATTATTTCTATGCACGCTCCTGCATCAGGCAGACTTTCTTCCCTGGGGCAGAGGCTGTGTTTGTAAAAATTCTGAAGGATGAACTCGGGAAGGATATTCATGACGAACAACATCATACTTCATGTACCGGCATTGGGTATCATAGTGATGTAGTGCCTTTCGACACTACCATGACCGTGATTGCCAGGCAGTTTGCCCTGATGACCGAGGCTGGTTATGAAAATTATGCGGCCTCCTGCGTGACCAGTTTTGGACTTTATACCGAAATCCTTGAAACCTGGCATCATTTTCCGGAGACTGAGGCTAAAATCAGGGAGTACTTGTTCAAAGCAACGGGACGTGAGTTTAACAAGCCTAAAAACCTGGCACATGCCAGCGACATTATCTATAAATTCAGGCACCAGATTGCAGCTAAGGCTAAATACAAGCTGGTTGATAAAAATACGGGTGAGCCATTGAAAGTGGTAGAGCATATAGGCTGTCACTATTCTAAAATGTTCCCTCACAAAGGCATAGGAGGAGCCGAATATCCTAATGTGCTTTCGGGGATGATAGATGCCTGGGGCGGCGAAGTGATCGATTATCCAGAACGCCGCCATTGTTGCGGTTTCGGTTTCAGGCAGTATCTCGTGCAGGCTAACCGCGGCTTCTCACTCTCATCCTCCAAGAAAAAGTTCGACTCTATGGAGCCCTATGAGCCGGATATGATCATTACCAACTGCCCTGGTTGCCCCATGTTCCTCGATCGCTGGCAGTATGCACTCAGCGAAATGGAAGGGAAGACCTATGGGAAAAACAACCATGGAATCCCGGTATTTACCTACGAAGAAGTAGCCGGGATGATCATGGGATACGATCCCTGGGAGATCGGGTTGCAGGTGCACCAGGTTCCGGCCGAACCATTGCTCGACAAAATCGGGATACCCTATGATGCTTCACGTAAGTTTAAAGGAAGGAACGGGGAAGATCTAGGGAGACCGGAATCACCCTCGTACCTGAAGTTTTATGCAGATTAGCAGATTTGTATAAATTAGACAATCAGGCTGTTCGCTTAGTTTTAAAATAAAATATAGCCACTCATTAAAAGGCTGATTAAATATAAACATGGGAAAACACGTCATCGTAATCGGAGCTGGTCCGGCAGGGCTCGAAACTTCAGCCAACCTGGCGAAGATGGGCACCCGTGTGACCCTGGTCGAGAAAGAAGAATCCACGGGGGGGCACCTCAGGAAATGGCATGCTTTATTTTCTTCGTTGATGCCAGGTAATGAGGTTCTTGCTTCCATTAATTCGGGCTTAGGCGAAAATGTAAAAATACAGGCTGCAACCAAAGTTACCGGAATTGAAGCCGTAAATAATTATTTCACTGTTTCGGGCCACAACGGCTGGCAGGAAAAGGCGGATGCGGTTGTGATTACCACCGGGTTCCGGCTTTTCGATGCACGACGGAAAGAAGAGTATGGCTATGGTATCTACGAAAATGTGATCACCTCTGCCGACCTGGAGGAACTTTTTGCCTCAGGTAAAGAATTTGTAAACCGACAGGGTATTAAGCCTGGAAGGGTGGGATTTGTGCATTGCGTTGGATCGCGCGACGAAAAAGTAAATAACCTCCACTGCTCGAAAGTGTGCTGTATCACGGCCGTGAAACAGGCTATCGAAGTCAAACAATTGCATCCAGAAGCCGAGGTTTTCTGTTTTTACATGGACCTGCGTATGTTTGGCCGGCATTATGAAGAATTGTATAAAGAAGCCCAGGAAAAATATAACATTCAGTTTATCCGGGGCCGGCTCAGTGAATCTACCGAAGATAAGGATGGAAATATCGTCGTGAAGGTGGAAGATACCCTATTAGGAAAACCCCTTAAGATTAAAGTTGGTTTACTGGTTTTAATGGCCGGCATGGAACCCGCTGACGAAACGAAACCCCTGGCCGATATGCTTGGATTGAAAAGTGTTGCCGACAAGTTTATACAACCGCTTGATGAAGTGCTTCGTTCAAATTATACTGAAATACCGGGTGTCTTTATTGCTGGAGCCTGCTCAGGGCCGAAGTCGGTTTCGGATACCCTGGCAGACGCCCGTTCGGCTGCATTGGCAGTAGCTTCTTATCTGAAAACATAAATGGCCGGCGCGATGAAGAAAGCGATAAATTTCGGGTATGCTGTTACCCCCGACCGCCAGATAGATTTCGATACCAATAACCATGATATCTGCAAAGCGGTTGCTGCTGCCGAACCCACGCTTAACCTTTGCATATCCTGCGGTACATGCGCAGCCACTTGTTCAGCCGCTAAGTTTACCGACTTTTCCCTGAGAAAGGTAATATTGCAGTTGCGCCGCGGCGAAACCAGGGATCTGGCCAGTGAAGTTTCAAAATGCATGCTCTGTGGCAAATGCCAGCTGGTATGCCCCCGCAATGTCAGTACACGGAACCTGGTTATACAGCTCAGCAGGGTGTTAAATGACAGAACGCCGTCTGGTTGAATGTAAGCGAATTATTACATATCCCACCCCTAACCCCTAACCCCCAACCCTTAACCCCTTAACTGAATCCATGACTTTTGATCTTTTCGTAATCCCGTTTTTCGGAGGACTTCTGTTCCTGCTGGCCATGTTGTTTGTCAACTACAGCCGGTGGATTGCGCTTATGGATGGACCCGATCGTATAAAAGCCGGGATGGGGCTGATCTCATCAAATCTGTTGAAAACGCTGAGGGAGATTTTTATGGAAAGCCTGCTGCACAGAAAGATGTTCAAACGGAACCCGTTGCTGGGATATATGCATATGAGTTTTGCACTGGGTTGGTTTTTGCTGATAGTAATGGGTAACCTCGAATCGAGGATATACAGCGGAGGACATATTAATCCACCCTATTACCCGATCTTCCTTAAATTTTTCATTCACGATAAAAGGGTGCTGCCTTTCGAGATATTTACCCTGCCAGGATTTTTCAGGTTTACCATGGATCTGCTGCTCATATTTGTCCTTTCGGGACTCGTACTTGCCATTTTTAAGCGCACAAGAGCAAAGTGGTTTGGAATGAAACGGACGACCAAACACAACAGTTTCGATAAATGGGCTATTACTTCTCTCTGGCTTATTTTCCCTTTGCGTTTGCTGGCCGAGAGTTTTACAGCAGGTTTATACCAGGGGGGCGGTTTCCTTACCAATACGCTTGGAAGTATTTTCGCAGCCATACTTCCATTGCAATATTTGGCCTACCCGGCATGGTGGGCCTATTCAACCATGCTGGGTGTTTTCTTCGTCACGCTTCCCTGGAGCAGGTTTATGCATATTCCTACCGAAATTATACTGATCTACCTTAAGAATGCGGGAATAGAACAGGGTAAATACCCGGGTAGTTTCAGCCAGATCGAAATCCGGTCGTGCCCGCGCTGTGGAGTATGTATTGATGTCTGCCAGATGAACCAGGCCGGGCTTACCGGTTCGACGGCAGTGTATTTTATCCGTTCCCTGCGCGAGGGGCAAACCGATGTTCAGATTAATGCAAACTGCATGATGTGTGGCCGCTGTCTTGAGGCCTGCCCGGTTGGTATTGATACACTGGGTCTCAGGATAGGAGCCAGGAATATTGATAACCAAGGCGTAGAACCGGATTTTAATTATCTTCCGCAGCAGCATGAAAAAGTAAGTAAAACGGATGTAGCTTATTTTGCCGGATGTATGGGCCATCTCACTCCCGGGGTAATACATGCCATGCACCGTATTTTTAAAGAAGCGGGTATCAGTTACACTTTCGTTGACGAAGAAGGTTCAATATGCTGCGGCCGCCCGTTAAAACTTGCCGGGAAATACGATTCGGCAGCTAGACTTATTGCCGAAAACACCATTAAGCTGCAAAATACACAGGCTGGCATACTGGTTACTTCCTGCCCGATTTGCTATAAAATATTCAGGAACGAGTATCAACTTGGGGCAATTCAGGTAATGCATCATTCAGAATACATCGACAAGCTTGTCAGCCAGGGAAGAATAAATCTTCAGGCAACTGATCTTAAAGCAGTTTATCACGATCCTTGCGAACTGGGTCGTGGATCCGGGATTTATGAACCAGCCCGGAATGTGCTGAAACAGGTAGCTGAAGTCGCTGACCTGGCTGAAGAACGGGTAAATTCATTGTGTTGCGGAGGAAGTATAGGTGATTTATCGATGACTGCAGGCCAACGGAATGTGATCCGTGATGGTGCACTCCAGGTCCTTTGTCAATCTCAGCCCGATCTCCTGGTGACGGCCTGCCCTCTTTGTAAAAAGACCTTTGATTCAGCCAACCAGGTTCCGGTAAAGGATATAGCAGAAATAGTTGCCGAGAGCATGGTGCCATCAGTTCAAAATATTAATAATGAAGTATATGCGGAAGTATATGCCGGTTAATATTTAATGATTTTCCTATAGGTATAATTTTCGTTTTCCTTAATTGCAATTAAGTAAATGCCTTTTTTCATCCCGGAGAGGTCAATATATGCAAGCTTGTTTTCAAACTTTTCAGAATAAACGAGCCTGCCGGTGGCATCGTAAACATATACAGGAATAGCTCTACCACGGAAATCAAGTTCAATTGAGAGCGGGCCGCATGTAGGGTTGGGCCAGAGTTTTGCTCCAGGATTTTCTTCCGGCACACCCAGGTCGCATTTCCCATAAATATTTACTCTATCCTGCGAAAAGCAGATTAAAGTATTAGTATTAGCCCACCAGGCAACGTAGGAAAAGTCCAGCTCAATTCCTCCGAAGTTCACATCCCCGACTCCTTCTATCCATTCCGGGCCCGATCCATAACCACTGGAAGCATCGAATTTTATTCTTTTCCGGTACTCTCCTTTTACCAGCACTGAATCGACAAGCGACACCGTACCCTCTAACATTCCATAGGAATAGGAGGGGGCATGAAAAATAAAAGTATCACCCGGCTTCAGCCCAAAATCGAACAAAACCCATAATGAATCTATAGCCGGGCCCACACGGACTTGCAGGCTGTCAATATAAATATACCCGGCAAAATCGTGATTCCTGAATAGTTTTAAATATCGGTTTCCGCCTGCAATGGTATCCCCGTTTAAAGTGTATTGGCTATATATAGTGTAATCCCACATTATTTCGCCCCCATGTCCCCAGGCTATGGAATGATATTTCTGGTCCCAGCTGCCGTTTTCGGGAAATATATTCTGTGCCGAGGCTGTCACACAAGCTATTAAGGCTGAAATAATAAGTATAGATTTCATAGAGATTTAATTTCCTGAGTTAGATGAAAAAAGATGAACCTTATGCCTTCACCCATATTTGTCATTAATACATATAAGACACTTGAAAACGGTTTTACCACTACAAGGGTTAAAAATAAATATTACTGCTTTAGAGATGAGGTAATATTTTGATTTATAACTTTTTAAATTTTATTCCAGTTTGTGATTTACCGGCAATTACCTGACAAATGGCAAGTTGGTTTGAACGATAATCCTGGTTGCCGAAGGGCCTGAATTTATAAAAAGCCGATACTAAGTTTGATGTTTTATTGATAACAAGGTATGTTGATTAAAGGGCTGATTATTAGCATCAGGGAGGAATAGTATGAGGCCTAACCGCCCGTCAGAAGTAAAGAGGTATGGTAACCTTATTCAAATAAAACAGGAGATTAATAGGTCCAAATCCCGGCCTGGAAAAGGGATGCGCTACTATTTAGAATATGCGATGTTCCTTAATGATAGAATAAAGCAAACCCTATGCGATTTATAAGTACATTTGTTAAAGTTCCTCAGAGGCAATAAATTATTTTACTGGTGTATAAAATTATTACTCCTATAAGGACGCGACCGATATTAATACTTAATGCATATGAATAATATTTTTACAGGTAGGCTCATTTTCTTGTTTTTTCTTTTACTTTTAAGATTTGGTGTATTTGCGGCTGGAGAGTGCACGGTAACGGTTTCATCCAATTCAGCTGCAATCTGTAAGGGTGGTTCTACCACATTAAATACAGTAATTGTGGATCCTTTACCAGGTGGGGTGCTCACCTATAATTGGACTCCTGCAATAGGTCTTAGTAATCCTAGCATTAGTAATCCAATTGCATCACCTTTAGTAACAACAATATATACCCTAACAGTATATGGACTTTCATGTGGCACTGTCTTGTCAAATCCAATATCTGTGATAGTCAACCCCTTACCTATAGCTGGATTTTCCTTTACTCCAGATGCTCAATGCTCACCTATGATTGTAACTTTTACTAATTTATCAACTGGAACCGGTACATTAACTTATTTGTGGGATTTTGGAGATGGGAATACGAGTACAGCAATAAATCCAACTCATATATTTACTGCTTTGCTTGGAGGTTGTTTGCAAGGATTTACTGTTACATTAACCCTAATTGACAATAATGGGTGTACTACTCTATCGCAACAAACCATAAATGTTAAACAATTACCTGATATTACATTGTCAACGCCAACCTTAGGAAAACCATTTACGCAATGTTCTAATGCCGCAACATTTAACATGCCAGTTTCATATTCGCCACCTGGAACTATATGCACAAACAGTTTATACTCAATTCATTGGGGTGACGAAGCTTTGCCTGATCAATTCACATGGAATAGTATTACCCCACCATCACTGGAGCCACATCTATATTCGGGGCAAGGGACATGGCAATTGATCTATAATGTTACAAGCAATTTAGGCTGTAGTAATCAACAGTCTTACAATGTTTTTAATGGATCGAATCCAAGTCTGAGTTTTGGAAATCCAGGGAGTACAGAAGGATGTGCGCCCTATGAAGTTCTGTTTCCCATTAGTAATTATCTAAATAATGCAGTGGGAACTTATTATATTTTTGATTTTGGCGATGGGATTTCTACTGGCTCGATTTATAATTTAAGTGGTGCAGCATATCCGCATACATATCAATCCCCATCCTGTGGAAATATTCCAAATCCAGGGACAATGAATACTTTTACCGCGAAAGCAACTGCAATAAATGCCTGTAATACTGTTGGTACATCGGTATGGGCAAATAATATCGCAGTTTCGCAGAAGTCTACAGCGTCTATTCAATCAAGCGCTACAAACCACAAAGCCTGTATTTTACAATCGGTTTTATTCACTCCTTCTGGAAATATTGGCTGCCAGGTTGATGTATCGGGCAGCATTTCAAGTAATGTTACTTTAATATGGGATTTTGGAGATGGAACCACAAAGGTATTCCCCGGAGTTTCATCGGGCAATCTATCGAGTGCCAGTTGGAGCCATAGTTACATTACAACTGGTAATTTTCTGGTAACTTTAACCATTCAAAACTTATTAGGAGCTTGTGGACCTGCTATAGCCACTTATGATATCTGTATAAGCCCTCAACCAATTTCAAGCTTTACACTCGATAAAACTACCGATTGTGTCCCATTTACAGTTAATGCTATCAATACTTCCATTACACCAAATACTTGTTCAGATAGAGCCTATGCATGGTCTGTCATAAAAAATGGTTCTGGACTATGTTCTCCTTCATCTCAAAATTATACAATTACTTTAACAGGAGATAATGCAACATTTGTTTTTCAGGATCCAGGAGAATACAGTATCAACCTTAATGTCAAAAACTTATGTTCAGCCTCAGGTGTAAATTCATCTCAGCCAATTATTGCAAAGACTATACCTCGCGTTACGCTGAATACTATTCCTAATATTTGTCAGGGAGGAACAATTTCCCCAACCTCTGTAATTCAAAGCTGTTATGATCCTGTTACAGAATATTTGTGGACATTTACAGGAGGAAATCCTGCTTTTTCAACTTCAAATCCTCCCGGTCTGATAACTTATTCAAGTCCAGGAACCTATACTGCTAAGTTTAAATCTAAAAATTTATGTGGTTGGTCGAATGAAGTTACTTCGAATTCATTTACGGTAAATCCTGTCGCTGTTATTTCGGACCAGTCAACTTCAATTTGCAGCGGGGGGAGTTATTCCCTAACACCAACAAATAATCCACCTGCAACCATAGTTCCATCAGGGACGACCTATAGCTGGCCGGCTCCTGTAGTTACAGGCGGTCTGACCGGCGGTACTTTGGGGGCTAACCTGGCTTCCATCACCGGGACATTGACAAATCCGACAAACCTGGCACAAACGGCGACATATACGATTACCCCCTCATCCGGAGGCTGCCCTGGAGCCAGTTTTACCGTTACGGTGACCGTTAATCCCAAGCCTGTGATTTCAAATCAAACTGCTGCTATATGCAGTGGAGGAGGTTTTTCAGTATCTCCTGTCAATGCTCAGCCTACCACCATTGTTCCGACGGGAACGACTTATTCCTGGCCGGTTCCGGCAGTAACAGGCGGTTTGACAGGTGGATTATCCGGAACATCACAAGCGTCCATCACAGGAACATTAACAAATCCAACGAATGCCGCACAAACAGCTACCTATACGGTAACACCCGTTTCCGGTGCTGCAGGTATTTGCCCTGGAAGTTCTTTTACAGTTATAGTCACAGTCAATCCAACACCGGTCATTCCTGCACAAACCGCAACAGCATGCAGTGGCACATCCTTCACGGTGGCTCCTGTAAATGGACAACCCACGGTGATAGTTCCAACAGGGACAACCTACAGTTGGGCTCCGCCTGTTGTAACAGGAGGGTTAACAGGTGGATTATCAGGGACAAGCCAGGTTTCAGTGACAGGAACTTTGGTAAATCCAACCAACATTCCTCAAACGGCAACTTATACCGTTACCCCGAAATCGGGATCATGTACAGGAAATACTTTCACATTGACTGTTACGATCAATCCGAAGCCACTCATATCCGATCAAACTGCCACCATCTGTAGTGGAGGTTCTTTTACTGTTTCACCCGTTGATGCTTTCCCGACGACTATAGTTCCTGCCGGAACTACGTATACCTGGTCAACACCAACTGGTTCAGGTTTTACAGGTGGAAATGCCGGTACAAACCTTTCCTCCATCACAGGTTCGCTGACGAACACAACAAACACTACGCAGACTGCTTTGTACACTGTCACGCCTATATCGGGTTCATGTTCGGGGAATAGTTTTTTGATCACGGTTACCATCAATCCCAAACCGGTGATCCCCGACCAAACCGCAGCAATATGCATTGGCAATACTTTTATCGTTAGCCCGGTGAATGTTCCTCCAACAACAATAGTTCCTGGCGGAACGACGTATAGTTGGCCAGTACCGGTTGTAACAGGAGGGATAACCGGAGGTGCCAGTGGCAGCAACCAGTCTTCTGTGAGTGGGACATTGAGTAATCCTACCAATATTGTCCAGACAGCAACCTATATAATTACACCAACTTCAGGAGTTGCGGGTAATTGTTTTGGGACTGCATTTACCTTAGTTGTAACTCTTAGCCCGATTCCTCAAATTTCGGACCAGTCGACTTCAATTTGCAGCGGGGGGAGTTATTCCCTAACACCAACAAATAATCCGCCTGCAACCATAGTTCCATCAGGGACGACCTATAGCTGGCCGGCTCCTGTAGTTACAGGCGGTCTGACCGGCGGTACTTTGGGGGCTAACCTGGCTTCCATCACCGGGACATTGACAAATCCGACAAACCTGGCACAAACGGCGACATATACGATTACCCCCTCATCCGGAGGCTGCCCTGGAGCCAGTTTTACCGTTACGGTGACCGTTAATCCCAAGCCTGTGATTTCAAATCAAACTGCTGCTATATGCAGTGGAGGAGGTTTTTCAGTATCTCCTGTCAATGCTCAGCCTACCACCATTGTTCCGACGGGAACGACTTATTCCTGGCCGGTTCCGGCAGTAACAGGCGGTTTGACAGGTGGATTATCCGGAACATCACAAGCGTCCATCACAGGAACATTAACAAATCCAACGAATGCCGCACAAACAGCTACCTATACGGTAACACCCGTTTCCGGTGCTGCAGGTATTTGCCCTGGAAGTTCTTTTACAGTTATAGTCACAGTCAATCCAACACCGGTCATTCCTGCACAAACCGCAACAGCATGCAGTGGCACATCCTTCACGGTGGCTCCTGTAAATGGACAACCCACGGTGATAGTTCCAACAGGGACAACCTACAGTTGGGCTCCGCCTGTTGTAACAGGAGGGTTAACAGGTGGATTATCAGGGACAAGCCAGGTTTCAGTGACAGGAACTTTGGTAAATCCAACCAACATTCCTCAAACGGCAACTTATACCGTTACCCCGAAATCGGGATCATGTACAGGAAATACTTTCACTGTAATCGTTACAATTGACCCTCTTCCAATAGCTGATGCAGGCATTGATCAAACCATCAATTATGGAATAAGCACTTCGATGACCGGTTCAGCGAGTGCTGGGACTCCCGGATACACTTATGTTTGGTTACCTGTAAGTTATGTCGTAATGCCAAATACAACTGCCACTATAAACACCCAACTTTTAACAAATAACCCTTCCTCCTTTACATTTACGGTAACTGACAGCAAAGGCTGTACAAACTCCGACCAGGTGGTTGTACAGCTGTCCGGAAGTGCTTTGGCCGTTTCTATTACAGCTTCTCCACAGGTGATATGTAATAGCGGCGCTACCGTTCAGTTGGGGGCAATAGCGAGTGGTGGTAACAGTGCTGCCCAGGCCTCTTATTCCTGGACTTCTGTCCCTGCAGGATTTATTTCTTTACTACAAAACCCGACTGCAAATCCAACGGTAACTACTATGTACACAGTTATAGTGAATGATGGGTTTAATACAGCTACAAACTCGATAACGGTAACGGTAAATCCGCTTCCCATTGTATATAATGTCACTGGGGGCGGAGAATATTGTTCCGGGGGTATTGGACTTTCTGTTGGGTTGAGTAATTCCCAGGCAGGAGTCAGTTATCAGCTCTTGCTAGGCGGGGTTGATACAGGAACCCCTGTGGCCGGCACAGGTAGTGCTATTACATTCGGTAACCTGCCGGCTGCCGGCATCTATACCGTTCACGCTATTAACACAACTACAAACTGTGAAAAAGATATGGGAGGTAGTGGGATCATAGCCATTAATCCTCTGCCGATTGCTAATGCGGGTCTTGACAAAACGATAAATTACGGAATAAGCACAACCCTGACAGGGTTGACAAGTGCAGGTACCCCGGGATATTCTTATGAATGGCTTCCACTGGCATACGTACAATTGCCAAATACAACTGCTGTAATTACGACACAACTTCTGACGAATAATCCTTCTACTTTCACGCTTACAGTTACGGACAGTAAAGGTTGTACAGCTGTTGACCGGGTGGATGTAATCCTGAACGGGTCAGCCCTCTCAATAACCGCCAGTGCCAATCCACAAGTCATTTGTAATACGGGTGCCGCCGTTCAATTGAACGCAATTGCATCAGGAGGAAACAGTTCTGTTATTTCGAATTGGTCATGGACTTCAATTCCTGTCGGATTCACCTCTTCTACCCAGAATCCGATCATATACCCTGCTGTAAATACCACATACTCAGTTGTTGTAAATGACGGTTTTAATACTGCTGGTCCGGCTTCCGTTGCAGTGACGGTAAATCCATTGCCTCTGCCTCAGGTTATAAATGGGGGAGGCGCCTATTGCTCCGGCGATCCGGGAGTTTTGATAGGATTGAACAATTCTCAATTGGGGATTTCCTATCAATTAATGAAGGGGCTTGCCACGATTGGAATTCCTGTTCCAGGAACCGGAAGCCCGGTAAGTTTTGGTTTACAAACGGCAGCCGGAGCTTATACTGTTGTAGCCACAAACACGGTAACACTCTGCTCCAATGTTATGACTGGTTCTGTGAATGTGGTAATCAATCCCTTACCAACCATGTTCTCTGTCACAGGTGGAGGAAACTATCCTGCGGGAGGGCCAGGAGTACTCGTTGGCCTATCGGGTTCGCAAACAGGCATAAGTTACCAGCTGTTTGTTGACGGAGTTTCCTCCGGATCTCCGATTTTAGGCACAGGTGGAACGATCTCATTTGGATTGCAGACTGCAGCAGGGAATTATACTGTTGTTGGTACTAATATTTTAACATCCTGCTTCATTACAATGGTCGGTAGTGCTACTGTGGTAATCAATCCCCTGCCTCTTGTTTTTAATGTTACAGGCGGTGGTGAGCGATGTTATGGTACAGTCGGGTTACCTGTAGGCTTAAGTGGTTCTGAAGTTTGGATAGACTATCAACTCCTGTTTAATGGGGTTGCAATAGGAAGTCTTGTGCATGGGACAGGTTTTGCACTTAATTTTGGATTGTTCATTGGTACAGGTGTTTACACTGTGTTGGGTATTAATTCCATAACACTGGCGTCTAACATGATGAATGGTAATGCTATAATTAATGAAAACCCATTGCCTGTAACTTACAGTATTGTTCCAACCGGTTCCCACTGTTCAGGGACGGCACTGGGCATGAATGGATCCCAGTCGGGTATAAACTATACGCTTCTACTTAATGGATCAATACCAGTCGCCTCCATACCGGGAACAGGCTCAGTGATTGATTTTGGGCCCCAGCTTGCTAGTGGAACATACACTATACGCGCAGAAGATGCAATTACATTATGTCCTTCCATTATGACCGGGAACAGTATCATTACACCTCTGCCCGTCATTTTCAATGTCACACCGGCAGGCAATAACTGTAATACGGCCATTCTTGGGCTTTCTGGTTCTGAAACCGGGGTCAGGTATGAGTTATTAAAAAATGGGGTTGCAACCGGTTTAACACGAATTGGCAATGGAAGCCCGATAACTTTTGGACTTCAGCCTGTGGGTTTATACACAGTGGGAGCCATAGTTATAGCAACCGGCTGTATCAATACAATGTCTGGAATTATATCAGTCAGCCCTCCTCCAATTTCTGATGCCGGGGTCGATGCTTCTTCATGTGGTGCTGATATCTATACTTTGAATGGGCAGGCATATATTTATTCAAGTTGTTCCTGGTCAACTCCTGGTGACGGTTGGTTCCAGGATCCATTGATTCTGAATGCTGTTTATCATCCAGGTTCCAACGACACTACCGTACATTCCGTGCTCTTAACTTTAACCATTAATGGAACGAACGGCTGTACTAATGTTCTCGCTTCCGACCAGGTAAAACTGTCGTTTGATCCATTGCCTGTGGCAATTGCAGGTAACGATGGGACAACATGTGCGATCAGCACATTCGATTTGAACGGATATGCACGAAATTACAATTCTGTTTCCTGGCTTTCATCGGGTAATGGATATTTTAGCAACTCAGGAATCCTCTCACCTTACTATACTCCCGGCTCAAACGATGCTTCGGCAGGATTGGCAACACTA
>JBAXXB010000079.1:0-15949 GCA_037128115.1 Bacteroidota bacterium | reverse complement strand
TCCCATACGTTTACATTCTTCCATGAAGAACGAAACCTGCTTAATATCATTCATATTATTGGATAAAACCGCTGCCATATATTCAGCCGGGTAATGGACCTTCAGGTAAGCTGTCTGGTATGCAATATAGGCATAGCAGGTACTGTGCGACTTATTGAATGCGTAGGAAGCAAAATCTTCCCAGTCGGTCCATATCTTGTTTAACTTATCTTCCGGGTGTCCATTTTCACCACCACCTTTGATAAACTCGGGCTTCATCTTATCCAACTTCTCCCGGATCTTTTTACCCATCACCTTCCGCAATTCGTCGGCCTTGCCTTTGCTGAACCCGGCCAGCTTCTGCGAAAGCAGCATGACCTGTTCCTGGTATACAGTAATACCATAGGTTTCGTGCAATATTTCCTCCATAACCGGAAGATCGTACGACACCGGTTCACGCCCGTGTTTACGGGCAATATAATTGGGAATATACTTGATGGGTCCCGGCCTGAAAAGCGCATTCATCGCGATAAGGTCCTCGAATTTGTCAGGCTTCAGGTTACGCAGATGCTGTTTCATCCCTATACTTTCAAACTGGAACGTCCCATCTGTATCGCCCCGCTGGTATAGTTCAAAAGTCTCTTTATCGTCGAGAGGAAGTGCATCCAGGTCAACTTTCACCCCATGATTTTCCTCTATCATCTGGAGCGAATCTTTCAGGATGGTAAGGTTTTTCAGTCCCAGGAAGTCCATCTTGATGACACCCGCCGATTCAATCACATTCCCCTCGAACTGGGTAACCCACAAACTCGAATCCTTGGCGGTACATACAGGAATAAGTTCGGTAAGATCAGTTGGCGCAATAATAATCCCTGCAGCATGAATACCTGTTCCCCTGACAGAACCTTCGAGTTTCTCCGCTTCACGCAGGACCTTTTTCTGCAGGATTAAGGAGATATCATTTCCGGTGTAATTATATATTTCCCTGATTTTCCGGATATTGTCCATATCCTCCGACCGGAGATCTTCTTTTTCTTCCAGCGATTGTTCACCATCTTTAGCCGTAAGCGGTGCTGTAAGAACCCTCTTTAGCTTGATGCCAGGTTTGTCAGGCACTAGTTTGGTGAGATAATTGCTGATGCTCAGATCGAGGTCAAGCACGCGGGCAACATCCTTGATGCTGCTTTTAGCAGCCATAGTCCCGTAAGTAATGATCTGTGCCACCTGGTTCTGGCCGTATTTATCCACCACGTAATCAATCACTTTCTGCCTTCCCTGGTCATCGAAATCGGTATCAATATCAGGCATGCTGATACGTTCGGGATTCAGGAAGCGTTCGAACAGCAAATTATATTTCAGCGGATCGATATTGGTAATTGCAATGCAGTAAGCAACAACGCTTCCCGCAGCCGAACCACGCCCGGCCCCTATGAAGACGCCCATATCGCGTCCGGCTTTAATAAAGTCACTTACGATAAGGAAGTAACCGGCAAAGCCCATATCGTGTATGGTCTGCAGTTCAAAATCTATACGTTCGCGCAGGGCTGGGGTTATATCACCATACCTCAGTTTGGCCCCTATATATGTTAGATGCTTCAAGAATTCCCATTGGTTGCGGACATCGGCTGTAATTTCTTTTTGGGTGGGTGCATCTTTCCGATCTACAAAAATGGAAGTTTTATGAATGATGAATTGCACCGGGACCGGGAAATTGGGCAGCAGAATCTCGCGCTGCAGTTTAATTATTTCAACCTTACCGACAATTTCGTTCGTATTATCGATGGCTTCGGGTAAATCGGCAAAAAGACGGCTCATCTCTTCCGTATTTTTGAAAAAAAACTGGTCGTTATAAAACGAAAAGCGCCTTCCTTTCACCAGTGAATCATCGTCACCGTATTCCCGGAAAGTAGGCGTGCTTTGTTTCTCGCCGGTATTTACGCAAAGCAGGATATCGTGTGCATTAAAATCAGATTGCTCAACGTAATGTGAATCGTTGCTGGCAATCATTTTTACATTGTATTTCGCAGCATAACGCTGCAAAACCAGGTTCACCTCGTTCTGCTCGGGGATTTCGTGGCGTTGCAATTCCACATAATAATCCTCTCCGAAAACATCGAGCCACCATTTGAAAACCTTTTCGCCTTCGGCCTCGCCTTTACGTGTAATAGCACGTGGCACTTCTGCTGCCAGGCAACATGTTGTTGCAATCAGTCCTTCGTGGTACTGAAGCAGCAATTCCTTGTCGATGCGGGGATACTTGCCGTACATTCCCTGTATAAAACCCAGGGAAGCCAGTTTCACCAGGTTTTTATACCCGGTGGCATTTTTAGCTAATAGTAGCTGGTGATAACGTACATCTTTTTCTCCCCCACCGAATTTCCTGCGATGGCGGTCATCGACCAGGTAAAACTCGCAGCCCAGTACAGGCTTGATAATGGGTACAGCACTTTTTCCGTTGATTTTTTCAGCTTCGGCTATAAACTGGTAAGCACCGAACATATTGCCATGATCGGTAAGTGCAATTCCTGGCATACCGTCGGCAACAGCCTTGCGGAACATGGCCGGAATTTCGGCAGCACCATCGAGTAATGAATATTGTGAGTGTACGTGTAAATGACTAAATTTGGGCATTCAAAGCTTGATTAGTAGATTTTTACCATATTCTTATGGAATCTGCTAAGGTACCTGTTTTAAAACAGTCGTTTATCAAGTGTTGATAAAAAATCGTAAATCTATATACTGACTACATTTAGCAGATACTAAAGGTGTTGTATATATTCTGTTAAAAACCTGGACTTAGTGATAAGAAAAGAGACTCAGAAGGTATTAGTCGGTAAGTGGGTCTATTGGGCTTTGTCCTTATTCTCCGCTTGCCAGGAAAGAATAAAAGAAAATTGTAATTATTTTTAATTTTATGACACTCAATGAAATGCAATGCTTTGAAATTCAAAAATAAGCTTATATCTTTGCAGCCTTGAAATAAAAAACCTCTGATTGGCATAACGTTTTATCAAACAGGGTTTTACAATTAACTAATTAACAAAAACATATTACATGGCAACAAAGATGAGATTACAGCGATTTGGTAAAAAAGGCCAGGCCTATTTCCATATCGTGATTGCGGATGGTCGTGCACCACGTGACGGACGTTTTATTGAAAAAATCGGCACCTACAACCCTATCACAAAACCTGCTGATATTCAGCTTGATTTTGACAGGGCTCTCTATTGGGCAAAAACAGGTGCAGAACCTACCGAAACGGTAGAAGCTATCCTCAGGTACACAGGTGTAGCATACATGCATCACCTTCTGAAAGGTGTTGCTAAAGGTGCTATGACCGAAGAACAGGCCCAGGCCAAGTTCGAAGAATGGAAAACAGCAAAAAGTAGCAAGATTGAAAGCGCTAAAAAAGACCTTACGCTGAAATCGAAAACAGAAGACAAAAAACGCCACGAAGCAGAAACCAAGGTTAACCAGGCTAAATCCGAAGCATTGGCAAAGAAATTCGCTGCCGAAGCCAAGAAAGCTGCCGGCATAGCCGAAGAAGCTGCTGAAGAAGTTGCCGAAGCTACCGAAGAAGCTGCTCCTGAAGCACCTGCAACCGAAGAACAAGCATAACAGCCATATGAAACAGGATGAACTTTTCCTTCTGGGAAAGATCGTCAGGACTTCAGGCTCCCAAGGTGAAATCGTATTTCAAATTGATATTGAAATACTGGATCGCATAAAAAAACTGGAATCAGTATTCGTGAAAATAAACGAAGACCTGGTTCCTTTTTTTATTGAACACCTCGAGCGCAGGCCGAAGAACCAGGCGATAGTAAAATTAATGGATATCGGCAATGCAGAGGAAGCATCCGTACTTGCGGGCTGCCAGATTTATGTCCCTGCCAGCCTGGTTCCCAAAGCGAAGGGCTCCCAGGTCCAATCCTACGAAATAGAAGGATACACGGTGGTTGACTCAGTCCATGGAGAAATAGGCACTGTGCGTTCCGTACTTGAGCTCCCCCAGCAGGAACTGCTCTCAATCGACTTTAACGGAAAGGAAATCCTGGTTCCTATTGTTGATGAAATAGTTAAAAAAGTTGACCGGAAGAAAAAGACCATCCATATTGAAGCCCCCGAAGGACTCATTGATCTCTATTTATAGAACAAACCTTACAGGGCATTCAGAGCCTGCCTTGTTCTTCGGTCTGGATCCGAATATGATGCCGTAAGCTCCCGCAAGGGATGAGGTTCTTTTTAAGAAGAACATAGCGATTTGCAAAATTTTTACATGTTTCATTTTAAGAAATTCAGCCTCGACGACAGCAAAGCCGCCATGAAAATAGGCACGGATGCCGTGTTGTTGGGTGCCTGGGCTCCTTGTGAACACGAAACCCGTATTCTGGATATAGGCACAGGTTCGGGAATACTAGCATTGATGATGGCCCAGCAAAATACAGGCATCCCCATCGATGCCGTTGAATTGGAAAGTGAAGCAGCTGCCATTGCTAGGGCAAATGTTGAAATGAGTCCCTGGGCCGGCCAAATTAATGTATTCAACACCACTATCCAGCAATTTTGTTCTGAGGCAATGCACCAATACAGCCTAGTAATCTGCAATCCCCCTTTCTTTACCGGCTCTCTCAAAGCGCCCGACAAAGCCAGGACCCTGGCTCGGCATAACGATTCGCTGCCCGTTGAAGATTTGCTGGAATGTGTTTCGAAAATACTTGAAAAAAATGGGAAAGCTGCTTTTATTATTCCCGCTGACGCTTTCTGTTATTGGCAAAATGAGGCTGCCAAACATATTTTGTTCCCATCCCTTATTACCTATCTGAAAAGTTCACCCGACCAAAAGCCACACCGGGTGCTGGTCGTATTTACCCGTATCGATTCTCCTGACATACCTATGACTGAACTTAGTATTTATCAGGGAAAGTCAGTTTATACCCAGGAATACAAGGACCTTACCAAAAACTATTATCTTCATTTTTAATCACTTTATTTTCTGCAAGAATTAGACTTATCTTTATCTCAAATTCTAGCACATGCAAAAGATATGTAATTTTGGATTACTGCTTTGGTTTATAAGCTGCTCTTGGTCAGCCGCTGCCCAGAAAGTATATAGCTGTAATAATCGCTATGATGCCGATATAAAAATATTTGTGGTCAGTAATAGCTATGATGCTGACTTACTGGTTTATAAAGTGACTAACTCTTATGATGCAGAAGGGAACAAAGGCCTGTGGTATTTCTGCCAGAATAAATACGATGCAAAGAAATCGGTATGGTTCGCCGATAATAAATATGATGCTGACTTATTAATCTATTTTGTTGAAAACAAGTATGATGCCGGCTGGCGAGGAAAACAGAAGCTGCATTTGCTTTATTAGCTTCACGAATGAAAGCAGACGGGAAATAGAATCAGGGATTAAAAATTCTAACTGGAAATAAAAAACCATAACAGTTTGATTTATAATGACTAAATTGATTTTCAATGACCAAAAAATCGATCAAACACATAACTTTTGGATTCTTGCTTTTCGCTTATGCTCTTCTAAGTGGTTGCAGAGCCCCATCCCAAGGTAAAGTATTGCGAGTTGCCTTGTCATCAGGAAGTGAAAATTATATAAACTGGGTACACAGGGCTGATTCATCGGCTGAAATAATTGATCTGAAAGGCATGAAAATTGATTCTGCCTTAAAATTACTGGAAAGTTGTGATGCCATTATATATACCGGTGGAGAAGATGTTGTCCCGGGTTACTATGGAAAGATTTCTGATTCAGCCCGCTGCGAAACGAATCCTGCCCGCGATTCACTCGAATTGGCCATGATTAAGGAATCTTTTCGACTCGGGTTACCAATTTTTGGAGTTTGTCGCGGGCAACAGATACTAAATGTGGCATTGGGCGGCACCCTGATCGTCGATATCCCTTCGGACCACCCGGGAAATATCATCCACCAGTGTGATGACTATTTGCATTGTACTCATATGGTAAGCCTGATTAAAGGCAGCATGTTGCAGCATATTTCAGGAGCTGACTCCGGCAGTGTAACATCAAACCATCACCAGGCTATCGAAAAACCGGCTCCCGGTATCCGTATTGTTGCATGGAGTGCCGACAGCATTGCAGAAGCCGTAGAATGGGGGAACCCGACAGGGAAGCCCTTCTTTCTGGCAGTGCAATGGCATCCTGAACGGATGGATTCTCTCAGCCCGCTCAGCATGCCTCTTATGAACGCTTTCCTGGATGCAGCCAAGGCTTTCAGGAAGCATAAATAAGACTTACTTAACGATCAGATAGACAAATCCTCTATGTTCCTCATCCTGTCCTGCGAAACCTGGAGTTCAAAGGTTTGAGTGTCGTATATCAGCCTGCAGGTACTGTTTTTGTGGTTTAACCTTACCAGGTAATTTTTATTGATAAGGAACGAACGGCTGATGCGTATAAATCCATTATCCTTCAACATCTCTTCGAGACTGCCTATACCTATGGTAACCAATTCCCTGCGATTTTTAAGTACCAGTTCACTATAATTACCATCAGCTTCAACAAAAATAATCTCATCAGGCAGGTAATAATTATAACCGTTTCGATCTGGAATTTTAATCCTGTGTTTTTTCACCATCTGTATCAGGTGATCTAACCCCGCTAAGGGCGAATTTGCAGCTATCTTCTGTTCGAGGCGGATTAGTGACTGTTCCAGGTCACCACGGCCTACCGGTTTCATCAGGTAATCGAAAGCGGAAGCCCTGATTGCATCAACAGCATATTCGTCGTAAGCCGTAATGAAGATCACATGGAAATCGAGGCCATATTCACGGGCTTCGGCTATTACATCGAAACCGCTTTTGTTTGGCATCTGTATGTCCATGAGCACAAGGTCAAAATGATTAACCCGCATGTATGCAAGTGCTTCATCCGGATCATCGAAGGTCCTGAGCAGGTTAATCTGTGGAAATTCCTTAAGCATTTTCTCTAGCAGCCTGAGTGCCTGAGGTTCATCGTCGATCAGTAAAGTTTTAAAAGCTCTCATGTTGGTTTAGTTATTGAGTTGTACGTAAAAACGATTGGGAGTTTAATAATTACGCGTGTCCCGGCAATTTCCCCCGAATTTCCCGGAATATCAGTCACTTCAAAATGTACTTTTTTCTCATTGAACCGATTGAACAGGGCAATAAATTCAGTTATGATCTCCATTCCCTTGCTGGTGGATCCAGTATTGTATTTCATCGATTCGGAACGCCCTATCCCGTTATCTTCAATAATGATGGTCAAATAATCCTGCTCAGATTCCAGCATTATGGACAACATGCCCTTACCTGTTTTCTGCACCAGACCGTGTTTCACAGCATTTTCGGCAAATGTCTGTATGATCATCTTTGGAACCTGAACATTGGGATTAACACTGTCATGCATGCTGATGGCATAATCAAATTTATTCTCGAACCTGAATTTCTCCAGGTCAAGATAATTTCGTACAAATTCAACTTCCTCGTTCAGGGTGCGATACGTTTTGTCCGCATTTACAAGAGTTGAACGAATGAGGGTAGCAAAACGCTGCAGGAAATCGTAGGATTTCTCTTTATCATCCTGGTAAATAGATGATCCTATGGCATTTAAGGCATTAAATACAAAATGAGGTGCTAACTGGTTTCGCAAAGTCTTGAATTGCAATTCAGCAAATCGGCGTTCATCTTCGATGTGTTCGCGTAAGATGCGGTTACGTCTTGACAGGAAATGGGAAATCCCCAGTATCATTAACGCGACAATCGTAAGGAATACAAAAAGATAGAAATACCAGGTTTGCCAAAATGCAGGTGTTGAAGTGACCCGGAATTCAGCCGCTTTTTCAGACCAAACACCTGCATCGCTGCATGCCTTTACTTTAAAAATAAATTTTCCGGGAGGCAGGTTCGTATATGAGACTTTTCGATCAGTAGTAGAAATGGACCAATGTTGGTCAAATCCTTCCAGTTTGTAACTAAATTCCAAATTCCCAGGCGAAGAAAAGGATATTCCTGTAAATTCAAACCTGATATTATTATTGTCGTATGACAATTCCAGCTCTCTTTTGGCGAAATCGCTTATTGAAAGCGGCTTCCAATCCAATCTTTCATCATACGTATACGCCTTTGACAGGTATACCCTCGGAGCAGGGGTTTCATACGGAACTGCGCCTGCATCCAGCCTCACAATACCATTCGAAGCCCCGATCCAGTAAAACCCCTCATGATCCTTTGAAATACAATTTTGCTGGCATTCCCCGCCTAAGAACCCGTTATTTTTATCGAAATAACGTATCCTGATCTTTCCGGATCGATAATAATGAACCAGGTCAAGAATACCGATTCCTCTTATTCCTCCTATTAGCAATTTAGTTGAATCGATAAGTTGAAGACTCAGAACCAGGTCATTGAAATATTCGTTTTTTATTTTCAGGAATTCCTTATTATTATAAAAATATAAACCATTTCCGTTTCCAATCCAGATATTGCCCTTAATATCTTTCTCCATGGCATTTGCACCAGTAATATCAGGATGAACCGAATTTGGCAGTTTTTCGAAAGTCAGTCCATCGTATGTTATCAAAGCCTTAAACCCGCCAAGCATGAGTTTACCGTCAGAAGCACGAACTATTGATACTATTTTACTTGCCGTAGTATTTCCGGGGAAAACAGGATAGACCATAAAAGAATCCTTTCCGTAAAGTTGCTCGGCCAATCCTGCATCACACCCATAATAGTATTTTCCGGAAACTGTATCATCATAAAAAAACATGCTCGCAACTTTCGGGCAGTTTTTCCCCAACTCCATTTTATCGCCATCCCATATCATTGTAAAATAAGGATTTATGCAAAAGTGTATCCTCCCCAAATGATCGACCCTGCTTCCCGGGAAAAAATACCTGGGAAGTTCACTCCTGATTAAATTCTTATCCATTTTCTTTACAAACTTTCCCTTTTGATAGAATTGTAGTCCATACTCGAAACTAGCCGCCCAAATTGTGCCATTCCTGTCACATAATACTGACTGTGTATCGGGATACAGACTTTCCTCCTGGGTGAAATTGATAAAGTATTCAGGGTAAATATGCATCAGGCCATTGGCTGTCCCCATCCATAGTGTATTTTCATCATCAATAAACATAGACGATAAAAAATTAAAATCAAGTTTTGCAGAGGTGTTTGTACCGTGGTTAAAAAACAGGACTTTCCCTGCACTATGATCAGCAACGATTATCTTACCCGTTTTTGAAACAACAAAATTGGCAAATTCCAATGGTTTTGATGTTTTGAACTCCAGTATCGCCAAGCATTCGCTTCCTTTCAATCTGTATATCCGGTGGCCTGTGCCAACAGGCTGCTTCAGGTACGTGTCTGCTGAATCCAGTACCTGGCTGCCAATACTTTGCCTGTCAGACAAAGCTACCTGGGCATACAGGTAACCATCCTGCCCCCTGCAGAATCCGGGACTTGGTGGAATATTTATACGTTTGAGCTTATTCCCGGAAAAGCTGAACACCTGTTGAGCATAATCAAGAATATAATAACAATTAAACTGTTCATCATAAAAAACAGATTGAACTTTTTGGCTTTTCAGAACCATGACGAGCTGTTCCAGGGAGGATGTCACATCAAGCGGGCCTGTATCCAAAGATTTAATTATCAGTATTTTCTGGCCTTCTCGGAATGCAACATACGCTTCACCTTTCGAAACCCAATAACTGATAATGGAAACAGAGTTAAAGACCGGGTATTTAAAAGCGCTCATTTTCCCATCAGGCGCGAATATTGCATAACCAGTTGATGAAGCTGCTATGACAGAGCCATCCGACAATTCATTAATAAATCGTATTGACGATTTTAAGGTGCCAAGGTTATCGAAGCGAGTAACAAATTTACTTCCATCAAAGCAGGACACTCCAAATTTAGTACCAGTCCAGATAAACCCCCTGGAATCCTGGAAAACCAAAACTACTTCGGATTGCACCAAACCGTCGTCAACGGTATACCTTCTGTACCCCAAGTGCTGTGCAGTAACGGCATGAATCTCCATCAACCATACCAGTAGGACCGGTATAATAATCCTGACGAAGAAAAATTCGGCTTTTCGGAATCGCATTTTTAAAGGAAACAGATGGCTTTCGCCCTAAAAGCAGTAAATTATATCTATTGACCTCGTAAAAATACAAAACTATTTTATAATTTTCCAAATAATTGTATGAATACCCCCTATTTCTTGACGAATGCCTTAAATCAGTAAATAAATTTATCATCTACCTGCGTATCATCATAATTATGAACGGGTTAGTAAATTGATAATTTTTTCATGAATAGGAAATAATTCAAGAAGTGATTGACGTCGTCCCAATTCAAAATCCTGGAATTCAAAGCCTGGAGAAACGGTACAGCCTAGCAGTGAAAATTCGTTAACATCTTGATTTTGTGCAGCAAACCAACAATTTCTCGGTATTGTATATTGGAGAACCTGCCCTTCAGCCAAACAATTCCCTAAAACGATAGTGAGAATATTTCCTTCAGGAAACAGTATATAAATTATGACCGGGCTTCCCAGATAGAAATGCCAGGTTTCATCGGATGAAATACGATGGAATGCCGAAAAGTCCTTGGTATCGAGCAGAAAATAGATGGATGTGGAAAAACAATGGGCTAAATTATACCGCCCTGGGAGAGCCTGTACCTCAATTGTTTCATCCGACCGGTATACTTCATGGTACCATCCACCTTCGGGGTGATGCTCCAATTTTAAATGCTCTATCCATTTGGTTGCATCATTCATTGCCTGGATCTTTTTTTTGCCCCGTCTTATCGGGACGTTTTTCGTTGATCATGTATATTAATCGGAATGACCATAAATTATTATAAAAATCGCGAACATTGGGTTTCCCTGTTTCTGAATCATTAACAGTCCGTGTAGCGATTTTTTGGAGCGAATACGAATAACGTGCATTAAGTATCAGGTTTTTGTATACCCGCACCCTCAGATCACCAAAGGCCATCCAGTCGTTTCGATCAAATACCTTACTGAGCAAAGTCACAGAATCGACCCGGAACCCGTTTTTGAATTCATCCACATTAACCAGCCGGCTCCACGAAACGCCAAGACCCGCTGAAACTACATCGTGGTCAGTGTACTGAATCATGAAAGGCACTTCAGCATAATCCAGTTTAAGTCTGTAGGATCCATCCAGCGAATCGTTATATTGAGGTTTAAGCTTGCTTCCTCTCTGTGAATATAAAGTCTCAAGGGAAAATGACCAATTGCCATAAAAAGGAGCAACTACTCCAACACCACCAACCAGGCCATACTTTTTAAAGCCATAGGCTTCATCCCCGTCCACCTGGCTTTTATTAGATCCACCAATAATTTCACCCTTAAAAAGCTGGGCAAAGCCAGTTAGGCTGACCAGCATCATCGGCATTAAAAAGAAAATTAGAAATACATGCTTTTTCATTGCAACTACGAAACTTATTTAGCATTAACGCCTTTTACAGAATTAGATTATCGGCAAAGTAAATTATTTATTACTGTACATTTTTCAGCGTAAGCTGTATGCGTTTTCGCTCTTTATCTACTTCCAGAACTTTAACCCTGACTTTCTGATTCAATTTTACAACCGTATTGGGGTCCTTGATGTACTTTTCTGCCATCTGGCTTACATGTATGAGGCCATCCTGGTGAACACCAATATCGACAAAAGCCCCGAAATTGGTGATGTTGGTCACTAGGCCATCCAATATCATGCTGGGTCTGAGGTCGTCCATGGAGTTAACATTTTTATCGAATTCGAAAAGTTCGAATTTCTGGCGGGGATCGCGACCGGGTTTTGAAAGCTCGGCCATGATATCAGTTAGCGTTGGCATCCCGACTTTTTCTGTGATAAATTCTTCCAGCTTAATTTGTTTTCGCAATTCACCATCCTTAATCAGATCTCCAACCGTACAGCCAGCTTTTTTAGCCATCTGTTTAACAATTGCATAACTCTCAGGATGAACGGAACTGCCATCCAATGGATTTTCTGATTCCCTGATACGCAAAAAACCAGCCGCCTGTTCAAAAACCTTTTCACCCAAACGAGGGACACTTTTAAGTTGTTCACGCGATTTAAAAATCCCGTTTTTATCCCGGTATTCAACGATTTTTGCTGCAAGTACAGGGCCTACACCCGAAACGTAGGTGAGCAATTGCTTGCTTGCTGTATTTAACTCCACTCCTACTTTATTTACACAACTTTCCACAACCGAAACGAGGCTTTTTTGCAGGTTGGCCTGGTTTACATCATGCTGGTATTGCCCTACGCCAATGGATTTGGGATCAATTTTAACCAGTTCCGAAAGCGGGTCCATAAGTCGTCTTCCTATGGAAACAGCACCTCTTACAGTTACATCATATTCGGGAAACTCTTCGCGGGCGACAGCGGATGCCGAATAAACAGAGGCACCGCTTTCGTTCACCATAAGGGCTATTAATTCTGACTCGAAAGGGATTCGGCGGATAAGGTTTTCAGTTTCTCTGCCTGCTGTGCCATTACCGATGGCGATGGCTTCGACTTTGTAGGCTTTTACCAGGTTCTGAATCTTTGAAACAGCCAGTTTAACTTCGCTTTGCGGGGGATGTGGATATATTGTTTCATTGTGAATCAACTTGCCCTGGCGATCAAGAATTACAAGTTTACACCCGCTTCGGAATCCCGGGTCAATGGCCAGCACGGTTTTTTGCCCGAGCGGCGGGAGCATGAGTAATTGTCTCAGATTTTCGGCAAAAACCCTGATCGCTTCCTTATCAGCCTTTTCCTTTACCATCTGGCGGTACTCTGTCTCTATGGATGGTTGCAACAGGCGCTTATACGAATCTTTTACGGCTTCCTCAACCTGGTGTGAGGATTCATTTCCGGATTTTACAAACAGCTTATTCAGGGACTCCCTGGCTTGTTCTTCATCAGGCTCAATACTAACTTTCAGGAATCCTTCATTTTCGCCCCTGAACATGGCCAGCAAACGATGCGAAGGAGCCTTCATCAGGGGTTCTGCCCAGTCGTAGTAAGCCTCATATTTTATTCCTTCGAGTTCCTTACCCCGAACTGGTTTGGAGAATATTTGCCCCGATTTTTCAAAATAGTTCCTGATTCGCTGGCGGCTCTGTTGATTTTCGTTTACCCACTCAGCAATAATATCTCTAGCTCCGGCAATGGCTTCCACTTCATTCTTTACATCCTTCTCAATATCAACAAACTCTTTGGCCCTCCGGAATGGATCGGCTTCATTTTGTGCCAAAATGATTTTAGCTAAAGGCTCCAGTCCTTTTTCACGCGCGATAGAAGCGCGTGTCCTGCGTTTTGGTCGGTATGGAAGGTAGAGGTCTTCCAACTCACTCATTGTAGCGGCTTCCTTCAGGAGTTTCTCCAGTTCAGGAGTAAGCTTATCCTGCTCTTTTACAGAAGCTAAAATAACTTCACGCCGCTTCTCGAGTTCAATGATCTTTTCATGGCGTTCCCGTATGAATTCAATCTGAACTTCATCAAGACTGCCTGTCATCTCCTTGCGATAACGGGCTATAAAAGGAACCGTCGCACCTTCGTTAATCAGATTAACAGTATTCTGGACCTGGAAATCACGAACACCAAGTTCGTTAGCAATCTGCAGGATATATTTCTTTTCCATTGTAACGACTGATGTTTAAAATTGAGGCAGACACGAAATCTATCCTTCAATTGCAAAAATAAGAAAAGCCGGGCGAATGTCCGGCTTTTCTTTATAATTATGAATTCAATTACTTTATCAGCGTCACCGTTCCGAACACCGGCTCCGATAAGCCTTTATGCTCACCCATATCCTGGTTGAACCAAACCGATCCATCGCGGAACACGGCCATGATCTTCCATACATACACATCCTGTTGGCTGGGCTTGTCGTTGTAAGTGCCATCCCAGCTCTCGGTGGGGCTTCCCTTGTCGTCGAGTTTGTTACTGCTCCACAGTAGCATGCCGTAGCGGTTGTAAATTTCGGCGCGGTACGAGGCCAGGTTCACTCCCACCGGTTTCCAGTAGCGGGTAGCCTGTATGGTGCCTCCAGGTGCAAATGCATTGGGGACGTATAAACCCTTGAACAGCATATCAAAGGTGATGGTGGCCGTATCGTGGCATCCCAGCTCGCTCACACTTACCAGTATCACCTGGTAGGTACCGTCGTCGACATAGGTGTTTATGGGTGATTCGCTATACGCGGTCTGCCCGTCGCCAAAATCCCAGAAGTAGTTCTTTGCGCCTAACGAGCCATTGGTAAACTGTACCTTCCCCTGTATTTTGTCGATGTTCTCGGTATAGCTGAAAGCACTCACCGGCGATGGTTTCACCGTCACCTGCTGTACGATGGTGTCGATACAGCCGTTGGTGTCGGCCACGGTAAGCATCACATGGTAGGTGCCTGTCGAATCGAACACAAAGGCCGGGGTAGCCCCCTGCATGGTGCCCCTGAATCCCAGGCTGTCGTTCACTCTCCATCCCCAGGCGCTTACCGGGGCAATGTATGCCTGCGAAGCATCGAAGAAATACGTCTGCTGTCCCGAACAGGCCAGGCTGTTGGCATAGGCTGCCTTCGGCAGGCCGTTCACTATGGTTGAGCTAGTGGCCGTATCGGCACAGCCGAACTCGTTTCTCACCACCAGTTGCGTGGTATAGGTTCCGGGAGCGGTGTACAGGTATTTCGGGTTGTGCAGTTGCGAACTGTCGACCCCGGTAGTATCGCCAAACTCCCATTGGTAGAATATGGCTGTAGCCCCGTTGGTATGGGTGGTATCGGCAAATATAGCTTTGTTGCCCAGGCATACCGCATCCACCGTAAACCCGGCCAGAGGCGTAGGATGTACCAGTATATCCACCTTCGTGCTGTCGCTCACCGTGGAGGTGCCCACCAGCGTGCTTACTTTCAGGCTTACAGTGTATAATCCCGCAGACAGGTAAGTGTGGTTTATCGTAGGTTGATAGGCATTATAAGTGGTCTTGGGTGTACCGTCGCCAAAGTTCCAGTCCCACTGGCTGATGGTTCCGTCGCAGGTGCTCATGTCGGCAAACTCCAGGTCGTAGTTCTGGCATAGCGTGCTGTTCACTGCCAGGTAGGCAGCCACAATGCAGGCCGAACGGCTCACCGTATCGGTAAAGGTATCCATGCAGCCGTTGGCGTTAATTACCGTAAGGCTAGCCATGTACTGGCCCGGGGCACCGTATTTATGTGTGCTGGTGGCCGTGGCCAGGGTATCCGAAGTGCCGTCGCCGTATTGCCATATCCAGGTATTGATGGTGGAAGAAGTATCCACGCTGCTGCTGGTGAACAGCACCGTGCTGTCGCACTGCCCGGGGGTAGTGCCGAAGTTTGCCACCGGCAGGGCATGTACCTGCAGGGTTTTAAAGGCGGTGGCCGAACAGCCGAACTTATCGGTGGTGGTCAGGTCAACGGTAAAGAATCCCACGCTGCTGAAGGTATGGGCTGACTGCTTCTGTGCGGATAGGTTCGATGTTCCCGAAGCGGGATCGCCAAAGTTCCAGTTGAAGGTGATCAGCGAATCGGCAGGCGCTGCCGGTGTGAGCAGCTGCGGGCTGAACTGTACCGGCTCGCCGAAGCAGGTCTGGGTGGTGGTCATATCCACGGTCAGTTTCGGGGGTACGCATACCAGCAGGCTGGCCGTATCCACGCATCCGCGCAGGTCTTCGATCGACAGTTTTACATGGTAACAGCTATCCACCGCATAATACAAATGGCTGGGGTTGGTTCCCGTGCCGTACTGGAAAGGTTCAAACTCCCATTGCCAACTGTTCACCGTCCCCTGGTAGCTCCACGACGAATCCTGGAACTGCACCAGACCGTTGGCACAGGGGCTGGCCGTGTATTTGAAATAGGCCGTAGGGGTATTCCATACCTGCAAAGGCAGGATTTTGGTGCTGGGACACCCGTTTTCGGTAG
>JBAXXB010000078.1:0-16192 GCA_037128115.1 Bacteroidota bacterium | reverse complement strand
ATACACGCAGGCTCCCGCCCTATCGCAGGGTCGATATCGGTTTATCCAAACAAATTATTGGAGGAGAAGCCCTTCAACCCAGGAAGGGGTTCTTCAGCGGTTTCAAATCATTGTGGGTCACAGCCGAAATCCTGAACCTGCTGCAGGTCGACAATACCATATCCTATACCTTTGTACGCGACTTTAACAACAACCAGTACGGTGTTCCGAATTACCTCACTCCCAGGCAGGTAAATATCAAAATCGGGGCTGAGTTCTGACAAATAACAGTTTCAGAATATCCTTTTGGCTTAATAGGCACCTTGCTTCGGAAAGACATTACAACTTTTACTCCAAAGCACTGGCAGACCAATTACTGCTCTTTGGCCAGGTATTCTTTTGCCCCCTGCATACACCGATTAATGAATAGACGATAGGCAATTTTTAACAGTCTTAGTATGAACTTTTCATTTACGGCTCTGTTGTTAATATCTAATCTGAATTATCACTTAAACCCTTATAAATTCTGAATTAAAATGGACTATCAATTTCCTGCATTACCATATGCATTTAACGCACTGGAACCCCATATCGACGCCATGACCATGGAGATCCATTACACGAAACATCACAAAACCTACTTCGACAAGTTTGTAGCCGCCATCAAGGAAACTGAAATGGACGGAGCGCCCCTCGAAGAAATATTTGCCCATATCAGCAAGCTACCTATGCCTGTTCGTAACCACGGCGGCGGATTATATAATCACAGCCTGTTCTGGGAAAGCATGTCACCTAGCGGCGGTGGTCTGCCTGCAGCTAAACTGGCCGAGGCTATCAACGCTCAGTATGGTTCCTTCGAAGATTTTAAGTCGAAATTCAATGATGCTGCCGCAAACCGATTCGGTAGTGGCTGGGCCTGGCTATGCGTAAAGGCTGATAAAAGCCTCTGTATATGCTCCAGCGCCAACCAGGACAACCCGCTTATGGATATTTCGGAATGCCCGGGCACTCCCATCCTCGGCTTAGATGTATGGGAACACGCCTATTACCTGAAATTTCAGAACCGTCGTCCCGATTATATTTCAGCTTTCTGGAATGTAGTCAGTTGGGAAGCCGTACAGTCGCGTTACGAATCCTTAATCAAATAATTATGCAAAAAATCCTGTTTGTTCTCTTGGTATTGGCAGCTCTTCCGTTTGGCCTCAAGGCCCAGCAGGAGCCCTACCACAAATTTGCTCCCCTGCCCTATGCGTATGATGCATTGGAACCCTACATCGACAAGATGACTATGGAAATCCACTACAGCAAGCATCACAGGGCCTATTACGACAACTTTATGGCTGCTGTTAAAGGCAGTGAGATGGAAACAATGCCCATGGAATCGATATTCGCTACCATTGCCACCGGGCCTGTTGCCGTGCGCAACACAGCAGGAGGATACTGGAACCACGAAATGTTCTGGAATTGTATGAAACCAAATGGCGGGGGAGTTCCTACCGGCAAACTCGGTGATGCTATAACGGCGACGTTCGGGTCATTCGACAATTTCAAAAAGCAATTCTCGGAAGCCGGTGTTAAACGCTTCGGTTCAGGATGGGTGTGGCTGGTTGTAGACCCCGACGGTAAACTGTTTATCAATTCGACAGCCAACCAGGATAACCCCCTGATGAATACTGAAGTAAAGCGCGGCACTCCCGTTTTTTGCCTCGATGTATGGGAACATGCTTACTACCTGAAATACCAGAATAAAAGGGGAGAGTATATCTCCGCTTTCTGGAACGTGGTGAACTGGGATTATGTCAGCAAGCAATATGAACTTGCCCTGGCAAAGAAATAACTGATGAGATTATTTTCAAAAAGTAAAAGCCCGGTAGTTTGACACTACCGGGCTTTTCGTTTATTATCTGGTTTCCGGCTCCTTATTCAAAAGAGAGGATAGCCGTTTTAATAATTTCGATGGCTTCGCGCAGTTGTAGTTCGCTTATCACCAAAGGAGGCGCAAACCGAATGATATTTCCGTGGGTTGGCTTGGCAAGAAGACCCATATCCTTCATCTTAACGCACACATCCCAGGCTTCGAAACCATTCTTTGGCCTGATAACGACAGCATTTAGCAATCCTTTACCGCGAACCAGTTCAATCATTTCGCTCTTCACATTTGAGAGTTCTTCGCGGAAAATATTTCCCAGGTATTCAGCCTTTTCGGCCAGTTTTTCGTCTTTAACAACTTCGAGGGCTGCAATAGCGACGCGGGCTGCCATCGGGTTACCGCCGAAAGTCGATCCGTGTTCACCCGGTTTGATGGTAAGCATGATTTCGTCGCTGGCAAGTACCGCTGAAACCGGCATAGCTCCTCCCGAAAGGGCTTTCCCAAGGATCAGTATGTCGGGATGTACATTTTCGTGATCACAGGCCAGGAGTTTCCCTGTACGTGCAATACCGGTCTGTACTTCGTCAGCAATAAACAGTACGTTCTTTTTCTTACAGAGGTCAAAAGCCTTGGCGAGATAACCTGCATCCGGTACAAAAACACCGGCTTCACCCTGTATGGGCTCAACCAGGAAACCAGCTACATTCGGGTCCTCCAATGCAGTTTCCAGGGCAGCCAGGTCGTTGTATGGAATGGTGACAAAACCAGGTGTAAAGGGCCCGAATCCATCGTATGAATCCGGATCGGTCGACATGGAAATGATGGTAATGGTACGACCATGGAAGTTGCCTTCGCAAACAATAATCTTAGCCTTACCATCTTCGATTCCTTTTACTTTATAGGCCCATTTGCGGCAGAGCTTAAGCGCTGTTTCGTCGGCTTCGGCACCTGAATTCATCGGCAGTACTTTATCGTAACCAAAATATTCGGTTATGTATTTTTCGTAAATACCGAGCATATTGTTGTAAAATGCCCTTGAAGTAAGGGTAAGTACCTGTGCCTGCTCAATCATTGCCCCAACAATTTTCGGATGGCAATGTCCCTGGTTTACTGCCGAATAAGCCGACAGGAAATCGAAGTATTGCTTGCCTTCTATATCCCATACCAAAGCACCTTCACCTTTGGCTAACACCACGGGCAGGGGGTGGTAATTGTGCGCACCATATTTGTCTTCCAGCTCGATAGCTTTGGCTGAGGTTAAATCTTTGAGGATCTCGTTAAGCATAAAATTTGTTGGTTTATTTGAGTTTATGTAAAATATAGCGCAAAGGTAATTATTAATAACAAACTCGCAAGCAGGGCAAAAAAAACCACGTAAAGATGGATTCAGACCAGATAAAAACCATTCGAATTAATCGACAGGCAGTCGGTCATTAATAAAAATATTGTCGTGCTGGAGAAATGGCAGGTCCGTAACCTTATAAATCCCAACTCTCAATTCTCTACCCTGATTTAATAAGTCTTTCCATGTATTTGCCTTAACGTTAATTCAAGAAAGTCATGTAGAATCCGCAGGCAAAACATCAGCCTCACAAGCCCCAAATCCTAACCCCTAAACCCTAACCCCTTCTCCCTTTGCTACCGCTCCCTCATTTTTCACCAGCACCTTATAGTTAAGGGAAGGCGAAGGAATAAATGCACCCAGCCCAAGCTTACCCCAAATCGTATCAATTTGTTGGATGGTTGTATCATCCATAGCCAGCACATTGGGCCATTGCCTTTTAAACCCGTCGGCTGCTAGCGACTTCCCGGTTCCGTCGATGGCCATGGGTGTGAGGGGCAGTCCTTTTTCAGACCTGGCATAAAAACAGTCACGCTGCGGATCAATGTTATTGGCGACCAGCCATACAATATCCTGAATCCTGATATCTACCGCTTCAGTATCCACATATACTGCCCAATTTATTCCGGCCAGGGCACTTTTATCACAAAGATACTGGTGGAGGATATGAGGATCAGTAACCGATTTATCAACACCTATTATAAGTACCGGGAGATTTTCGCGGGTTAGAGAAAAATTACACGACAAGCCTTCCAGGTCTGCGTGATTTTCATTGAACATAAATTCACCGGGAACAGAGTAGGCCACTTCTCCCTGAAGTTTTAGCGTAGCATCAATACCCAGTTTGCTTCCCAGCGCGAAGCGGCTGCTCGAATGATCGAGCACATCCACCGGGCCGCGGTTAAAAATAACGTCATCCACAGGGCTGACCTGCCTGCAGATCAGATCCGCAACGGCACGACTGTCGTTCAGATCGATGTCCGCATCGGTAACTACCAGTATTTTGTTAAACATCATCTGCCCTGCACCCCATAGTGAGTTCATCACTTTCTGCGCTTGGCCGGGATAGGTTTTGTTGAATTTAACCAGGACAATATTATGGAATACTCCCTCATCCGGCATCACCATGTCCACTATCTCGGGCAACAGGCTCAATTTAATCAGGGGGAGGAATATGCGTTCGGTGGCCTTACCCAGCCATTTATCTTCCTGGGGAGGAATTCCTACAATAGTCGTTGGATAGATGGCATGCTTCCTATGTGTGATGCAGGTTACATGAAATACGGGATAATAGTCAGCAAGTGAATAAAACCCGGTATGATCCCCGAAAGGCCCTTCAAAAATAAGGTCTTCGGCGGGATCCACATACCCTTCTATAACAAAGTCAGCATCTGCCGGAACCTCTATATCGGAAGTCAGGCATTTCACCAGTTCAACCTTCTTCTTGCGCAGAAATCCTGCCAGCAGGTACTCATCCATATTTTCCGGCATGGGTGCCGTGGCACAATAGGTATAGGCCGGGTCACCTCCCAGTGCGACAGCTACCGGCATTTTGAGCCCGAGCCGCTTGTACTCGCGGTAATGGGCAGCCGAATTTTTATGCAGATGCCAGTGCATCCCTGTCTTATCCGGATCAAAAACCTGCATACGGTACATTCCAACGTTTCGTACCCCCGTTTCGGGGTGGCGGGTGTGCACCACGGGCAGTGTGATAAATGGCCCCCCATCGTGGGGCCAGCAGGTGAGAACAGGCAGTTTCGTAAGATCGGGTTTATCCATCACTACTTCCTGGCAGGCACCTCTCCCCTTTTTATGGTGCGGCATAAAGGCCGCAACTTCAGCTAGAGTAGGCAGCAGGGCAAGCTTGCTGAAGAAGGAATCCCGCGGGCTCATCAGCCCGGCCATAAGTTCTTCTATCTGCCTGGCGGTATCATCCAGCGTTTTCACACCGAGAGCAAGACACATGCGCTTTTCAGTTCCCATGGAGTTGATAAGCAGGGGAAAGTCGGTTCCGTTGTTTTCAAAGAGCAGCGCTTTGCCGTTGTGTTTACTCATGCGATCGGCAATTTCACTGATCTGTAGGTGTGGCGAAACAAATTCTTTTATGCGAATCAGTTCACCTGACTGATCGAGTGCCTGTATAAATGCCTGTAAATTAGGGTATGACATTACAAATAATATTAAAGCGAGAATCTAAACATATATGCTACTAAACTACAAAAATTTAACTTTGCAAAGTTAAAACCGGGAAGCGGGAGCAATTAATAAATGACTTACAAGCGTATAAAGTTATAGTAGTCAAAATGCCAGGAAACCAACGTCTAAACCAAGTATGGAATGCTGACCGATTTGGGTATGTTGCACCTGGCGTTTGCCAGCTGCATTTTTTATGGTTCGGCGAATGACAGGACTTTTAAAAGCAAATGGAATACTGAAAAAAATAATTAATTTTGCCGAAATCGAAAGCCGCGAATTATTAACCTTAATCACAAATACTTATGAAACAATTAATCATTTTTGCTATTGCGGGTACTCTTTTGTATGGCTGCTCCGGCTCAAAGCCTAAAACAGAGGCTGCTGCAGGAAAAGCGCAACAAAACCTCATTGAAATTACGAATGATATGGAAAATGCAACAGCTGTCATTCCTTCGTGGATCAACGAGAAAACGGTTATCAAAATGAAAAGCCCTGCTGCACATTCGGGTGAGTTCGCCTGTGTTACCAACGATACCAGTCAATATGGCTATGCTTACCAGGAACTCTTCAAGAATATCAATACCGGGCTACCTAAAAGAGTGATTGTATCCGGATGGGTTTATACCACGGCGGCATCACCTAACCTTGGTATCATCCTCAATATCAGTGAAAACAACCAGAACTACGACTGGAAGACTTTCCCTTTGACTGATAACCTGAAAGAAACGGGAAAATGGGTGGAATTTTCAGCCAGTTTCTATTTCGACAAACCGCTGAAGGCCGAACAGGAAGTTCGTATTTTCCCCTGGAACCAGTCGAAGAAAGCCATATACATCGACGATCTGAAGATCAGTTTTGAGTATTAAAAGCTAGGGATGGGGATGGAAATGGGAGCAGAAAATTGCGGGCTACAAATGCCTCATTCGAAAGGATAAAAAAAGAGAAGGTTTTTAAGGCCTTCTCTTTTTTTTATTTTGTGGCTGGTACTTCGGCTGCTTTGAAATTCTTATCCGCAAATTTATCCGGTTTCTTCTCGTCGTTGTACTTTGACGGGCATTTCAGCAGCAGGCTGCTGGCTAAGAATTCGCTGTTTTCCATCTTACCTATTACCACAAGCTGTTCTGACTTTTCGAAATCCTGGGGTTTGGCACCTTTATAGGTAACCAGTTTTTCCAACCCCTTTTGGTCGGTCATGTAAAAGGTGAACTTGTTCGCATCCACCTTGGTGTCGTAAATTATGGGTTTTGCTTTCACCAGTTTCCCAATAACGTGGTATTCTTTACCCGGGTTATCGATGGCTGCTGAAAAATCGGTGTATGTGCTTGTATTTGCAAAAAGGCTGATTATCACCCCAATGGCTGCCACAACAAATACCAGTATTAAGATATGGGTCTTCTTCATTGTTAGTCTTTATTGTTGTTAATTTCTTTTTCCATCTTGCTTACCCTCCTGTCGAGCCAGAAAAGGTAAACGGCCAGGCCTATCAGAACGGTTGAAAGAACTATGATCACTACATATAATTTGGTCTCTTCCATGTTAGTCGCATTATTGATTAAACAAAATATTGTGCTGTATGTTTTCGATTTTCAAGCAAAAGTGAATTTCGATGTACTTATTCAGGGTTGTCGAGGTGTTGCCTGATGTTAGCCATTTTCACCCTGATTCCGGTAAGCCAGAATCCGATTATGATCCAGCCGGCAATGGCCGGATAGAAAACCAGGCGCATGGTAAAATCCAGGCTGTTTACCGTCGACGGGCTTCCACCAGCCCCGGGGTGTAACGAACCACTTGACATTTTGGGAAGTATACCGATAAAAACTATCAGCATCACGAAGGCAAATATATTGTACACAGCGCTTATCCGGGCTCTTTTATTCTCTTCATCTATGGATCGCCTAAGCACCAGATAAGCAAAATAGGCAAGTATAGAGATAGCAGCCCCGTTCAGTTGAGGGTCGTTGGTCCAGGGCGTGCCCCAGGTAAAATTAGCCCATTCCATCCCGGTAACTATTCCCAGTATGCCAAAAAACAATCCGACATTTATGGCTTGAATGGAATACAGATCGTGCCTGATATCGAAAGTCGACAAATAACGCAGGCTTCGCACCAGCGAAGTGCCAAACATGACCATCATGGCAAACCACATAACCACATGGAAAAACAAGTTCCGTATCGACTGCCCGATATTTCCCTTCAGGGCTGGCACATCAATCAGGAATCCGGCAATTATACTATAAAGAATCAAAGCCACTCCGAGCAGCTTCCACCAGTTTTTTTTCAAAAAATCAGACATTTATTTCCTTTCAAATTTACACATTATTTAATTTTCCTTATCTGGTCAAGCTTAAAGAACGGATAAACAAATCCTTAACATTGTCAGGCTTTGTTAATCACGCCACAGGTAGGGAAACAACACATATGACAATGCTATAACAATGGCATTGAGCATAAATAACGCCGCCAGGTATTTTAAATTGCCCGAAACGGTGCCAACATTCAGTGCTGCCGATGATACTTTCATCAGGGTGAGCAGCAAAGGCATAACGACCGGGAAACTCAATATCGCCATAAGCGCAAAATTATTATTGGTACGCGAAGCAATGGCGGCAATCATGGTCAGCGCCGAAGCAAAACCAAAACTTCCCAGTAGCAAAGCACTGATAAACAGAGGATAATTAACCACAAACTCTCCCATTAACGAAGTAAACACAAGCAGGCAGAGCAGCGACAGCACCCCCATCAACATGAAGTTATAAATCATTTTCGAAAGAATGATTGCCTGTGGGCTAGCTACGGTATAGTAATACAATTGCCTGGATGTACTTTCCTGCACAAAACTCTTCGAAACAGCATTTACTGCTGCGAACAGCATGATAATCCAGAAAAGACTATTCCAGGTGGATGAATCGATGATGTGCTCGAACGAAAGGTAGCACACAAAAATAGTAGAAACCACGTACAGCAGTATTCCATTGATAGCATATCGCTGCTTGAATTCCAGCTTGATATCTTTCAGGACAAGGTATTTGATTTCGCTTAGCAACATTTCGTTCATTTCAGGCCACAAAGATATAAAAAGCTGCATGTTTAATGCACTTCCATTGAATAATAAATGCAGATAAATGGAATACACTCCACCTGAAATTAATTAGATTTTGAGGTAATCCGGCTTTGGAGGTTCACAAATGAAAAATGCCCGGGCGACCGCTTAACAGGGACCTGGAAAATATCTTAGAGAAAGCAAAGAGTACTTCCCCTGCGTTCAGTTAAAATCATACCTTTGCGGGTTACAAAAAGCACCCTTTGTGAAAAGACTCTATGTACTGATTCTACGATCGTATGCAGGACCTGCGCTGGCTACATTTTTAGTGGTCGTTTTCGTTCTCCTGATGCAATTCCTGTGGCGTTATGTTGATGAACTCGTGGGGAAAGGACTGGAGTGGAACGTGATCATGCAGCTCATGTTTTATGCTTCCTTCACCTTTGTCCCCATGGCTCTGCCCATATCTATTTTATTGGCATCGCTGATGACTTTCGGTAACCTGGGCGAACGCTATGAACTTGTGGCCATGAAAGCGGCCGGCATTTCCCTTCGGAAAATCATGATGCCCCTGGGCTTGTTTTCGATGCTGATCAGTGTAGGTGCCTACTATTACGCGAATATTATTTTCCCATATGCCAACCTGAAATTCAGGTCGACCTTGTACGATGTTCGCCAGAAGAAGCTGGCCCTCAACATACGCGATGGTATCTTTTACTCGGGGCTTGAAGGATTTGTCATAAAAATTGGCAAGAAGGAAGCGGATGGTACTACCATTCGAAAAGTGATGATCTACGATCATTCGCAGTTACAGGGCAACAATAAACTGGTGATGGCCGATTCGGGGCGCATGCAGCAAACCGTGGATGGGAACTATCTGCTCCTGACCTTATACAATGGGACGAATTACGAAGAATCCGGCAACCAGAGCGATCCGCACAAAGTACCTTTTCAACGCACTGCCTTCGCGAGTGAAGTGATCAAGTTCGATCTTTCCCAGTTTAAAATGACCCGTTCGGATGACGATTTCTTCAAGAATGCCTATTATATGCTCAATGTGAAGCAGCTCGGCTATGCATCCGATTCACTCGGTAAAGAAGTTGATCAGCGTGTAGGCGAGATGCATCACTCCCTGATGAGTTATTATTCCAATTTTTCAAAAAGCAGTCTGAATGACAGCCTTTTTAATACCCTGCCTAATGCCAAAAGCAAGGTTAGCTATGAGAGCAGGCCCGCACCTGAGCGGAAATCTATTACCTCATACGCCCTGGGCATGGCCCGGAATGCCAAGGGATCCCTTGAATACAACCGCCAGCTGATCAAAGAAAAAGTGGAGTTGAAAGCCAGGTACGATATTGAATGGCATCGCAAATTCACACTTTCATTTGCCTGTTTTGCCTTGTTCCTGATAGGAGCTCCCCTCGGGGCCATTATCCGAAAGGGTGGTCTGGGGATGCCTCTTGTAATTTCAGTTCTGCTCTTTGTAGCCTATCATGTCATTTCCTTTACCGGTGAGAAATCAGTCAGGTCGGCGATAACAGACCCTTGGAAAGGCATGTGGATGTCAACAATGATCTTCCTGCCTGTCGGGATTTTCCTGGCATATAAGGCAGGTTCGGATTCCACCCTCATGGATGCCGAAAGCTATAAACACTTCATTAAAAAAATAATATCCAAACTGAAGAAAAAACCAAAAGCCCCCGATGAAAATATTGATGCTGTGCAATAAGTCACCCTGGCCAAAACATGAAGGCGGACCCATTGCCATGCATGCCATGATCAGCGGACTTACCGATGCCGGGCATTCAGTGAAAGTGCTTGCCGCAAATACCAATAAATACACGGTCGACCCGGCTACCATTCCACTTGACTTTAAGGAAACGACGCAGATTGAATTTGTGGATATTGACTTGTCAATCAGTGTGCCGGGAGCTTTATATAATTTCATTTCAGGTAAATCATACCATGTCACCCGCTTTCATACAAAAGCTTTTGAGCAAAAACTGGTAAAAATACTGGAGAAAGACAAGTACGACATAATACAGCTTGAAATGCTGTATATGGCTTCATACCTTGATACCATCCGCAAATACTCGGATGCCCGGGTCGTACTCAGGGCTCATAATATTGAGCATAAAATATGGCAGCGTATTGCTGAAAATTGCACCAACCCTCTCAAGAAGCTCTACCTGAATCAATTATACCGCTCATTGAAACATTTCGAAACCGGTATTCTCCGAAAGGTTGATGGCATTGTTGCCATTACGCCTGTGGATGCAAACTATTTTAGAAGCATAGAGCCTAAGGGTGCTATCATTTCAATTCCATTTGGTATAGACCTCGAAACCCTGCCTCCTCACCCGGGACAGGTAAAGGAAGCATCTCTCTTTCATATTGGTACCATGAACTGGTTTCCGAATGAAGAAAGCATCAGGTGGCTGATAACGGAAGTCTGGCCCCTGGTTGAAAAACGTTTGCCGGGTGTAGAACTGAACCTGGCCGGGCGATACATGCCTGAATGGCTGCTTAAACTTAACGTTCCACGCATCAGGGTTGATGGAGAAGTACCGGATGCCTGGGAATACATGCAGCGTTTTTCGATCATGCTGGTTCCCCTGATTTCGGGCAGCGGCATTCGCATCAAACTGGTTGAAGCCATGGCAGCGGGCAAAGCCATCATCACTACTTCCATTGGAGCTGAAGGCATTAATTACCACGACGGGCAGCACCTGTTAATTGCTGAAGATGCCAAATCCTTTGCCGATGCTATTGTTAAACTATGCAACGACAAAGAACTCCGCGATGCGCTCGGGAAAAATGCCCGGGCCCTTATTGCCGGCGAACATGATAACCACAAATTAATGCTGAAATTAACAGCATTTTATACTGAATTGCTTCAAAATAACTAAGGAGTTTCATTTTGCATTATCTGTGATTGTTTCTATTTTTGCGGGTATTGTGTTAAGAGTTATCCTTAAAACAGATGTTAACATAAAAACGTGAACTATTGAAAAGCATCTACAATTTGCATTCAGATCCTGTCATGAGTGATGCTTGATAAATGTTATTTATCTGCTATTCAACTAGTAACACGAGTAAAATGAGATCAGAGGCGCAAATAAAATATTATCAAGTCCAAGCTTTTAGCTCTGAAATAAAGATTAATACTTTACCTAAATAACAAAGAAGCCTTTACCGGTCATGAAAATTTTTGTTCTGCTTTCGCGCGTTCCTTACCCTATCGAAAAAGGCGATAAGCTTAGAGCATTTCATCAAATCCGCTGCCTTGCCCAAAACCATGAAATTGTATTGTGCGCGCTCAGCGACTCGGAAGTAAACCCGGATGCGGTAAAAGTTCTGGGTGAATTTTGTAGCGAAATTCACATCTTACCCCTGCGGAGAGCGGGTATGGTTTGGAATGTTGTAAAGGCATTTTTTAATGGCAAGCCCATACAGGTCGGGTACTTCTATCGCTGCAGCGTCAGGAAAAAAGTTAACAAAATCATTGAAAAGTGTAGCCCCGACCATATTTTTTGCCAGCTCACCCGTGTTTCGGAATATGTGAAAGATAGCCGTATCCCAAAAACGCTTGATTACCAGGATGTTTTTTCCATGGGAGCCAAACGTAGGGCCGAAAACTCCTCCTTCCTGATGAAGATGATCTTTATGATGGAATACCGCAGGTTACGCCATTATGAGCATTATATTTTCGGGAAATTTGATCATAAAACGATTATTTCGGAACCTGACCGCGATCTTTTACCACATACCTCTCGCAATGAAGTTGTAGTCATTCCTAACGGGGTCGATCACGAATATTTCAGCCCGGTAAAAGGTCCTAAGACACACGATATTGTATTCACCGGGAACATGGGCTATCCGCCTAACATCGATGCGGCCCGTTTTATGGCTGAAGAAATATTCCCGCTGGTACTCAGGCAGATTCCGGGAGCAAAACTCCTGCTGGCCGGGGCGACGCCACATGCCAGGATACTTGCACTTCAGTCAGAGAATATTACAGTAACCGGCTGGTTAGAGGATATTCGCAGCAGCTATGCAACATCCCGCATTTTTATAGCTCCCATGCGGATAGGCACAGGCCTACAGAACAAACTGCTCGAAGCCATGCCCATGGAATTGCCTTGTATCACATCTGTCCTGGCTAACCAGGCGCTGGGAGCAAAAGAAAATGAAGAAATACTCATCGGCACTACTACCCGGGAATATGCTGACCATATTATCCATCTCCTGCAAAACGAGACCTACGCGCGTACACTGGCAGCAAAAGGGCATACTTTTGTGCGTAAAATCTTTAGTTGGGAAAATTCGACGGCTCAACTGGAACGCCTTTTTACTGCCGGAAAGAAAAAGGAATCCATTTCGGCAAATCAACAGGAAAGATGATGCATTTCCATACAGGATCGTCTCGTTGAAAAGCAAATTTCCTTGATTCGGAATTATTTCAGCAGAATCGCATCTCGTAAATCTTAAATCGTACCTCGTAAATCGTAAATCGTAAATCGTAAATCGTAAATCGTAAATCGTAAATTGTAAATCTCAAACAAATACATACCAAAATACAGATAACCAAACTATGGCTGACGACAAAAAAATAATATTCTCGATGGTAGGAGTCGGGAAAATCCACCCACCTAACAAACAGGTACTGAAGGACATCTATCTCTCCTTTTACTATGGAGCAAAAATCGGCATCATCGGGCTCAACGGTTCCGGAAAATCGACCCTGCTTCGTATCATCGCCGGGCTCGAAAAATCCTTCCTGGGTGAAGTCGTATTTTCACCCGGTTTCAGCGTAGGCATGCTGGAGCAGGAGCCCCACCTGGATGAAAACAAGACCGTTAAAGAAATCGTGGAAGAAGGGGTGCAGGATGTGGTGAACCTCCTTAAAGAATATGAAGAGGTGAATAACCGCTTCATGGAACCCATGAGCGACGACGAAATGAATAAGCTCATCGAAAGGCAGGGCCAGCTTACGGATTTGATCGAACAACATGATGCCTGGGAGCTCGACACCAAACTCGAAAGAGCTATGGATGCGCTGCGCTGCCCCGAAGGCGACACCTCTGTGAAAGTACTGTCGGGCGGTGAGCGGCGCCGGGTGGCTTTATGCCGCCTGCTGCTGCAGCAACCGGATATACTGCTGCTCGATGAACCTACCAACCACCTGGATGCCGAATCCATTGAATGGCTCGAGCATTTCCTGCAGCAATATAAAGGCACCGTTATAGCTGTGACCCACGACCGGTATTTCCTCGATAACGTGGCAGGCTGGATACTGGAACTCGACCGTGGTGAAGGTATTCCCTGGAAAGGCAATTACACCGAATGGCTTGAGCAGAAAACCAAGCGCATGGAAATGGAAGAGAAAACCGAGAGCAAGCGTCGCAAAACCCTCGAAAATGAACTTGAATGGGTGCGTATGGCGCCTAAGGCAAGGCAGTCGAAGGGAAAAGCCCGCCTGAACTCGTATGAGAAAATGCTTAACGAAGATGTAAAACAAAAAGAAGACAGGCTGGAGATATATATCCCGAATGGCCCCCGCCTGGGCAACCAGGTTATTGAAGTAAAGGGAGTTACCAAGGCTTTCGGGGATAAGGTATTATTCGAAAACCTCAACTTTATGCTTCCTCCGGGAGGTATTGTTGGGATTATAGGACCCAACGGTGCAGGGAAAACCACTCTTTTCCGTCTGATCATGGGTCTCGACAAACCGGATGATGGAGAATTCATTGTTGGCGAAACAGTAAAAGTCGGTTATATCGACCAGGCGCATACGGAAATTGACCCCGAAAAATCAGTCTGGGAAGTTATTTCCGAAGGAAATGAAACCATTCAGCTTGGGGGTAAGCTGATCAACTCCAGGGCCTATGTTTCCCGCTTTAATTTCGGTGGTGCCGACCAGGGGAAAAAAGCCGGGGTGCTTTCGGGCGGAGAGCGAAACCGACTTCACCTTGCGCTTACACTGAAATCGGAAGCTAATGTTCTCCTCCTGGATGAGCCCACCAACGATATTGATGTGAATACCTTACGTGCCCTGGAAGAAGGATTAGAGAACTTCGCGGGTTGTGCTGTGGTTATTTCGCATGATCGCTGGTTCCTCGATCGCGTAGCCACGCATATACTGGCTTTTGAAGGCGATTCGCAGGTGTACTTCTTCGAAGGCGGTTACTCCGATTATGAAGAAAATAAGCGTAAACGACTGGGCGATGAAGGACCGAAACGGATACGGTTCAGGAAACTGATGGCATAGTGAAAATGTGGCTTGTGCTGGCTCCAGGTGTAGGTGGAATGTTAAGGTGATTGGGAAAGAGTGCTTCTTTCTAAATTTGAATCTCAAAATCCTTGAACCCTTCAAGCTCTTGAACCCATGAACCCTTTTAACTCTTCAAACCCTTTAACTATTCAAACCCTTTAACCCTTTGAACCCTTCAACTCTGTGAACCTTTGAACTCTTCAAACCCTTCAAACTCTTCTAACCCTTGAACGCGAAGCATTGAACTCTTCAAACCCTTGAACTCTTCAAACTCTTCAAACCCTTGAACCATTGAACCCTTGAACCCGTCAAACCCTTCAAACTCTTCTAACCCTTGAACGCGAAGCATTTAACTCTTTAAACCCTTGAACCGCTGAACTCTTCAAACTCTTCAAACCCCTGAACTCTTCACCCCCTTAAACCCTTGAACGCGAAGCATTGAACTCTTTAAACCCTTGAACCTCTGAACTCTTCAAACTCTTCAAACCCCTGAACTCTTCAAACTCTTTTTATACACAGAAATTAATTATACCAAAAAAAAATGAAATACCCAATCAGACAGTTTACCACGCATCGCCTGGTCAAGAGCGAAGACCTCAATCACCACGGCACTCTTTTTGCCGGGCGGGGAGCGGAATGGTTCGTAGAGAGCGGCTTCGTGGCAGCTTCGTACCTGTTACCTCCCAAAAGCATAATATGCGTAAAAATCCACGGGCTCACTTTCCAGAAATCCGTGAAGGCAGGCGAATGCATCTGCTACAGTAGCCGTATAGTCCACACCGGTGGCAGCAGCCTCAAGGCTTATGTGATGGTTCACAAAGGAGATTGCCAGGACCTGGTGGTCGAAGGCTTTATAACCTTCGTGCATGTCGACGAAAACACAATAGCAACACCCCATGGCATCGAACTTGAGCCAACCTCGGAGGAGGATGTGGTATTAATGGAACGAGCCAAATTACTCAAGAATAAATAATGATCCGTATCACAACAACTTTACTCGACAAAGTCAGCGCCGAAGCCTGCAAATCAGCTAGGTTGCGGATGAATTACAATTTTCATCCCGAACTCGCCGACCCGGTTCAGCGGTTACTTAATGCCCTGGAACCATGGACCTACATCAGGCCGCATAAACACGGCACCAAGGAAGAGTCTTTCGTTTTGCTTCGCGGCACGGTGCTGGCCGTCGTTTTTAATGATGACGGAACCATACGCGATCATGCTATACTGAGTCCGGCCACAGGAGTTCTCGGCATCGAATTTGAGGAAAACTGTTACCATATGCTCACCTCCCTCGAAACCGGCTCGGTGGTATATGAAGTAAAAGAAGGTCCTTTCGTCCCGCATACCGAAGGTACTTCAGCCGCATGGGCTCCCAAAGAAGGAACTCCCGAAGCAAAGGAATTCCTTGCCAAAGTATTTGGGCAACTGGGCATTGTATTAGATTAATATTTGGCTAAAAATGGAGCATATTTCCCAAAGCACCGGAAATTT
>JBAXXB010000077.1:0-16321 GCA_037128115.1 Bacteroidota bacterium | reverse complement strand
GTCCCCGTATAAATTGTACCACTTCCTGTTGATGCCCGGCAAAATCATTTTCAATTGTACCCGACGGATCCATGTTGGAAAGCAACTCCCTAAATCCCTTCATAATCACGGATGCTCCTAAAAACATCATGTTCATTATCTGGTCATCTTCTTCCAGGTATTCCAGAACTTGTTTCAGGTCAAAAATCCGGTTGTGGTGGCCGGGACCGAACCTGGCTTTGAGTAAAGGATCATTGATTGTTTCGGCTTCTAAGCGCTCATTGACAGGATCAGTATTCTGTTCAAGAAAATCCCTGTGAAACGCGAAAATGCTGTAACTATTTACGGATTGACGATCGGCATGGCCTGACAAAGCAAGCTTAATCAACAGGTGCTTAAGCAGGCGTGAATCCGGGTGGGCAATTTCAAATCCACCCTTTGTAGTAAGCGGTAACTGTCCGTAATAAATCACAAAATCAGCATCACGCATCACCAGATCGAGTTTCCGAGGCTCGAAAGTTTCCGTATCCATGGCCATATTTTCAGCTATATAAGGGCTAAATTAGAAAATTATTCCAAATCAGTCCTTCTTGTTTTACATCCTGTTTAACATTTGTTCATTCTGGGGCTTCTTTGATATACAATAATTTCCATTATTGGTATTTCCGGGGTATGATTGTGAATTATACCGGCTCCTTTGAATTCCCGAACCAGCTAAATCCGACGATGGACTTAAGGTTAACCGCTGTTAGTCGTTCCGGAAAATTGTAACCAACAACAAGACATTCAACATATTAACTAAAGTGTGAAGGTTAACATATCACAAAGCTGTATATCTGGAAAAATATAAATTAAATTATCACCAAATGAATTGTATTTATTTAAATTTACAATCCCGGAAATTGTCAACCCTTAGCCTGATATCCTAAAATCAGCATTAATCCAGTGTAAAATGTTATCGAACCTATTTGCTTTCAGTTTCAGAAACTTTGCTGTGAAAGCACTAATTTATTTAACAATAGCATTTCTGATAATAGGCTGTAGCGATAAAACTGCGAATGAAACGGTTTCTCCGATAAAACCCGGGTTTGTTGGTCACGACAGCACCGTTAAGCTCAGGCAGGTGACTTTTTTGCCTTACTGGGTTACAAGTGCCCAGTTTGCCGGGTACTATGTAGCCCAGGAAACAGGTATTTACGAAAAATACGGTATCAAACTCACCATTATCCCTTATCAGCCCTTCATTACTCCACAGGATTTAATCAATAACGGCAAGGCTGATTTCACAGCACTCTGGCTGGTTAATGCCATTGAATTAAAAGATTCGGGAGCTGATATAGTTAACATAGCGCAGTTATCCACCCGCTCCTCTCTAATGCTGGTTGCCAAAAAGAAGAGTGGCATCAGCACATTGAAGGATATGAATGGTAAGAGGGTTGGAATATGGACCGGGTTTGAACTCCAGCCCAAAGCCTTCTTCAAAAAGTACAGGCTGGATGTAAAAATAGTGCCTATAGGCAGCACCAATAACCTGTTCCTCATGGACGGGGTCGACATCACCAATGCCAATTGGTTCGACGAGTACCATTCCATTATCAACTCAGGTTTTGATCCCGATGAACTGAGTACCTTTTTCTTTGCTGATTACGGATTCAACTTCCTGGAAGACGGTATCTATTGTTTATCGGATAAATTGAAGAAAGAACCCGGCCTGTGTTCTGATTTTGTGAAGGCTACACTGGAGGGTTGGAAATATGCCTTTGAGAATCCCGAAAAAGCCATTGATATTGTTGTGAAATACGCTAAAAACACCAACCAACCGGTTAACCGTGTGCACCAGAGGTGGATGCTGGACAGGTATAAAGACTTATATATTCGCAAAGGAGAAACTGCAATAAATACCACCCTTCCGGTAAATGATTATCAGTTTGTAGGTAAAGCACTGACTGAAAGCGGTTTAATAAAAACAATTCCCTCTTTTGGCCATTTTTACCATCCTGTGATCAAGCATTAATCTAAATTACTGTAATCATCAGCTATAATGCCAAAGATGAAATACATCAAAACCGAAAGAGGATTAGCGTTTAAGTTGATTCTGTTTATTTTTTCAAGCATTGCCCTCATTTTTTTAGTCATCTTCCTCTATAATTATAATATCTCTAAAAAGACGGTAGAGAGAAACCTGAAAACAAATGCCGAAGATCTTACTGTCGCGGCTGTACTTAAAGTCGATATAGTACTGGGGGCAGTTCAGAAAACAGTAGACAATTTTTCGAAAATAATCGAATCATCCGATTATTCAAACGATCAACTCCTGAAGATTTTAAGGCAGGAGGTGGAGAATAATCCTGAAATCTACGGGGCAGCACTTGCATTTGAACCCCATTATAAAGGATCAAAACAGCTGTATTATGCACCCTATTTCTGGCGTAATTCTGGCAAGATTATTTTTAAATACTTAGGCGATTCGACGTATGATTATTTTACCATGGACTGGTACCAGATTCCTAAAGAATTAAACAAGGCGGTTTGGAGTGAACCATACAACGATGAAGGAGCGGGTAATGCCATCATGACGACCTATTCCGTTCCTCTATATAAAACCTCCGGGGGGAATAAACAATTTATAGGTATTCTCACAGCAGACGTATCGCTTGACTGGCTGCAGGAATATATCAATTCTATAAAAGTGTGCGAGACCGGTTATGGTTTTATGATTTCATCCAATGGAACTATAGTTACTCATCCGATAAAAGAAGTCAGGATGAATGAAACAATTTTTAGCATTGCGGATGAGCAAAAATCACCCGAATTGCGCAAGATAGGCCGTAACATGATACATGGGGAATCAAGCTTTGCCGAGTTCGAGTACCGCAATATCAAGACCGGGAAACTGAGCTGGATCGCCTATGCCCCGGTTCCTTTGAATGGCTGGTCGATTGGAATTGTTTTTCCCGTCGATGAGTTCATGGCTGATGTAAACAGCCTCCTGATTAATATTATGTTTCTGGCTATCGGGGGGTTAATCATCATTCTTATAGTTATTATATTGATATCCAGATCTATAACCGGACCTTTAAGGGGACTCACACTGGCTGCCGGCAAGTTTGCACAGGGTGATTTTGATGTTGAGTTGCCCCCTATAAAATCGAAAGATGAAATCGGGAAACTGAATGCCTCGTTTATTTATATGAAAAATGCGTTGGCCGCTACGATTGGTGATCTGAAGGATGCCTCGGAAAAATTAAAGATATCGAATGAACAACTGGAAGAATACAGCCGTACACTCGAGCAAAAGGTTGATGCACGCACTCTTGAGCTGAAAGAAAAGAACAGTGAGCTGGATGCCGCCTTCAACAATGTGAAAACCCTGAACGAAATCGGGAAAAAGATAACATCCACCCTCAACCTGGAGGATATACAGAATATAGTTTACGAAAATGTAAATTCCCTGCTTGACGCCAGCAGTTTTCTGATCATGATTTATAATGAAAAGGAGCGGAAGCTGGAATGCAAACTGTCGATGGAGAAAGGCGAAAAACTGCCAGCCTTTGAAATCTCCATGGATGAGAAAAACCGTTTTGCGGTTTGGTGCGTCGAAAATGCCGCCCCTGTTTTTATGAACGATGTCGAAAACGAGTACATGAAATACGTTCCCGACAGGGCTAAGCCCAAAGCGGGGGAAACCGTATCTTCCTTAATTTACCTTCCCATGATGATCGAAAACCGGGTGATGGGGGTGATTTCGGCTCAAAGTTTTAAGAAAAATGCCTATAGCCAGTACCAGCTGGATATGCTTAGCAACCTTACGAACTACACGGCTATAGCTTTCGAAAATGCCCTGGCTTACGAAAAGATCAATACGGCCAACAGCCAGCTCAAGGCTGCGCAGGCACAACTGGTACAATCCGAAAAAATGGCTTCCCTCGGACAGCTTACTGCCGGTATTGCACACGAAATAAAGAACCCGTTGAACTTCGTGAATAATTTCGCCGAACTTACCGTTGACCTTACCAAAGAATTGAACGAGGAACTGGAAAAGCTCTCCGGCCTGCTGCCCGAAAACGACAAGGAATATTTGCTGGAAATAACCAACGATATACGCTCAAATGCACAGAAAATAAACGATCACGGCAAACGGGCCGACAGCATTGTGCGTGGAATGTTGCTGCATTCGCGCGGGAAGGCCGGTGATAAACAACCCACCGACCTCAATGCCTTACTGGCCGAATATGTAAACCTTGGCTACCATGGAATGCGCGCTCAGGATCCGACTTTCAATGTAAAAATTGAGTCTGGATATGATGAGCATGTAGGGATGATAAATGTAGTGCCCCAGAATATCAGCCGGGTTTTCCTGAACATCATCAATAACGCCTGTTATTCGACCAACCAGAAGAAAAAAGAATTGAAGGACGCCTATTTTCCTGTTTTGGAAGTTCATACCAAAAAACTGGAAAGCAAAGTGGAAATCCGTATACGCGATAACGGCAAAGGCATCCCACAGGAAATCCTCGATAAGGTTTTTAATCCCTTTTTTACCACCAAACCCGCCGGGCAAGGAACCGGGCTTGGTCTTTCGATGAGCTACGATATAGTGGTGCAGGAGCACCATGGCGAGATGAAAGTGGAATCAAAGGACGGTGAATATGCCGAGTTCCTGATCACGATACCTACCAACCTGGTTTAGACTAATTACGCTAATTAATAAAACTCATATAACATGGATACTCAGATGAATATAAAGATCATGGTGGTAGACGATGAGGTGGACCTGGAGCCTTTGATCCGGCAAAAATTCCGCCGGCAGATACGGAACAGTGAACTGGATTTCGTATTTGCACATAATGGGCTGGAAGCCTTATCAAAACTGATTGAATATCCGGAAATCGGGGTCATCTTATCCGACATCAACATGCCCGAAATGGACGGGCTCACGCTTCTGCTGAAATTAAAAGAACTGAAAAAACCTTCGCTTAAAACAGTAATTGTTTCGGCCTATGGTGATATGGAGAACATTCGCACCGCCATGAACCGTGGCGCCTTCGACTTCCTGACAAAACCCATCAATTTTGAGGACCTTGAAATAACAATCAAGAAAACACTCGATGAAATAGGGCTCCAGCATAAGGCAATGAGGGAGCACGACCAGTTGATTTCTATTCAGCAGGATCTGAGTGTAGCCCGCGACATACAGCAGGGCATTCTCCCGAAGGTTTTTCCGCCTTTTCCGGGCCGTAAGGATTTTGACATTTACGCATCCATGACGGCTGCAAAAGAAGTGGGCGGCGATTTTTACGATTTTTTCATGATCGACAATAACCGCCTGGGCTTTGTGATCGGGGATGTTTCGGGCAAGGGGATTCCAGCCGCCATTTTTATGGCCGTAAGCCGTACACTTATCCGTGCAACCGGGCTTAACGGCGCCTCTCCCGGCGAATGCCTGCAGTATGTGAATAACCTGCTGTGCAACGAAAGCGTCTCCTGCATGTTCGTGACCGTGTTTTATGGCATCCTGAACACAAAAACCGGAGAACTCGAGTATGCAAACGCGGGCCATAATCCACCTTATATTATCAGAAACGGCAGCAAGACCGTCGAAAAACTGGAATCAACCGGTGATATTATACTCGGATGTTTTGAGGATCAGGCTTTTATTTCAAAGAAAGTGCAGCTGAGCCCCAACGAAGGGATACTTCTGTTTACCGACGGGGTGACCGAGGCATTCGACCGGCACGAAGTTGCCTACGGCGAAGAACGCCTCGAGGACCTGCTCTCGACCCTGCATGATTCATCTGCCAACAACCTTATAAATACAGTAGTTGCCGATGTAAACCTTTTCGCACTGGGTGAAGCGCAATCCGATGACATCACGCTCCTTTCGTTAAAGTACCTTGGTTAATAAAGGTTAATTTTTACCTTATGGCAGAGAAAGAAATTACTATCAGCAACCGGCTTGATCAATTGGAGGTTCTTGCCAATGTTCTGGAAAGCCTGTCGGACGAATGGAACATCCCTATGAATGTTTCCCTGAACCTGAACCTTGTGCTCGAGGAACTGGTTACGAACATCATCTTCTACGGGTATGACGATACAAACGATCATAGTATAACTATTTGCCTGTCGTATGACGAAAAAATCGTTCAGTTGCGGATTGAGGATGACGGCAAGGCATTTAACCCCCTGGCTTACGCCGAACCGGATACCGGCTTATCCCTTGAGAACCGGGAGATCGGCGGGCTCGGCATCCACTTTGTACGTAAAATAATGGATGATTGCTCCTATGACCGAACTGATAATAAAAACATACTTACATTGACAAAAACTATTGTTTAACCTTAACTAAATACATTAAAATGGGAGTAAAAGAAAGTAAAAAAGGCGATTCCCTGGTGCTGGACTTGTCCGGTCGGCTCGATACCTCGAACTATGGAGAACTGGAGAAAAACCTGCTGGACGTCATTGAACGGGGCGAAAAAAATATTGTCATCGACTGCTCAGAACTGCATTATATCAGTAGTTCAGGCTTAAGAGTGTTTTTAATGGCCCTGAAAAAAATCTCCGCTGCGGGAGGCCGTTTCCGCCTTTGCAGCCTACAGGATAACATCAGGGAAATTTTCGAAATTGCCGGGTTTAACACCATATTCAGCATTTTCGGTACGGTGGATGAAGCAACAAAATAAGCAGGCTTACCGCAATGAATCCTGCTTTCCCGGAATGCTGCACCCTGATTCAGTGTTTCTTCCGGGCGCAGGTTTTTTGCTTTACTCTTAACCCGAAGTTTAACCTACAGATTATAACAGGAAATGAAAAACTCTATCTTAAAGCAACTGAAAAATATCGTCGGCCCCTATTATAAAATACTGATCGTAATAATAGTAATTGTGTCAGCAATACTGTTGATCGACAAAAGCGGCAAGAAACATGATGTTCAGAAGAAGCGCTTTGCGTTGATTCAGTATAACGATTCTCCTTTATCTGATTTATCCAAGCAGGGTATACTCGACGAATTGAAAACTGATGGCTTTGTAGAGGGTAAGGATTTTGAAATAGCCATTTCAAACGCCCAGGGCGACATTGCCACCCTGAACCTAATGGTCGATGCTGTTGTAAACGACAAACCCGACCTGGTTTTTATCACTTCCACGCCAACGCTTCAGGCTGCCGCACAAAAAATCAAAACCATACCGTTGGTCTTTACCGTGGTGGCCGATCCCATTATAGCCGGTGCTGGTAAATCATTCGAAGACCATCTCCCGAATGTTACGGGTATCTCAACCCTGGGTGACTACGAAGGTATGATCAGCTGGGTTAAAACGGTTCTTCCTTCGGCAAAGACCATCGGGACTCTTTTCTCCCCTGGTGAATCGAACTCCGTTAAGAACAAGACAGAACTCGAAAAATATGCCGGACTTTCGAACCTGGAGGTAATCACCGTGCCGGTCAACAGCAGCCAGGAGATTTCGGATGCTGCCCTTACATTGGCTTCCCGGAAGCCAGATGTAATATGCCAGATCGTCGATAACCTGACATCTTCGGCTGCCGCCACCATTATCAAGATAGCCAGGGAACAGAAAATCCCGGTTTTTGGTTTTGTAAGCGATCAATCCGAAAAAGGGGCTGTCCTGGTTGTTTCGCGCGACTACCACCAGGCAGGCGCCGATGCGGTTAAATTGGCAAAAAGGATACTCGATGGAGAGCTCCCTTCGAAAATTCCGTTTGAGTTTGTGAGTAAAACAAATGTCATCATCAATCCAAAAGCAGCGGAAGGATTCCACATCATTCTCCCTGAAACTCTTTACCAGCTCAAAGATGTCATCATTACAAAATAAGCTTTATGGAAGAGAAACTTACTGTTATTCCCGAGGAACATAAGGAGTATACCCTGTTAAGGATAGAAGGAAGAATGGATGGGTATTGGTCAAAACAACTTGAGGAATACCTCGATAATGCGCTTAGAACAGGAATTTACCATATCGCGCTGGATCTGACGGATGTTAATTACATGAGCTCCCTTGGCATTCGTGTTTTGGTAAAATATAAAAAACTCTACAGGCAGGTAAACGGCGGATTTGGAGTTCTTAAGGCTTCAAAAAACGTGGTGGATCTCCTTGAGATGGCAGGTCTGAATTCCGTATTACGCTGGCAGGAGCCGGAAGTTACTCCTGTTCCTGCAGATACCACCAGAACCCTAGAATCGGAAGGGTTCAGTTATAAAATCTCAGCCGCAGCCGGTCAAAAAGCTATGACATGTTTTTTTACGGGGGAGCCGGGTAAAATAAAATCAGGTGGATACACGAACGATGACTGCAAAACGGTAAGCTTCGGCAAAAATAAATACGGCATTGGGCTGGGTGCAATAGGCTTAATTTTTGAAGATTGTAAAAACAGGTTCGGCGAATTTGTGGCACTTGGTGATTCCGTCGTCTATTCCCCTGCGGGAAAATCAAACAGCCCTGACTATATGCTGAAATCCGGTTCCTTTATTCCCCGCATCGAAGTATTGTATGGACTGATCTTCGAAGGAGAATTTAATTCCGTAATAGGCTTTTCGTCGGATGATCCATACAAAACAATGGGAATGAGCCAGTTAATAAACAAGCTGTTCGAACTCACAGGGTATGAGCAGTTTGTGATGGTCATGCTTGCCGAGGCATCCGGGCTGGTAGGCCTTTCTATTAACCATTCTCCTGCTGCTGAGCTGGAAGCGGATACAAATCTTTTCTCGTTCCCGGCAATCAAGGAAAATATAAACTTCACGACCGAGCCTGAATATAAAAAAATGATGACCATTACGGCTGGAATTGCATCCCGGACAGGGGCAGGTGAAATAGTAAAATTCACGCGTCCTCTTAGCCCGGGCAGTCCTGTTCATCAGCATTTCCACACGGCTGTTTTCGATTATCAGCCTATAAAAAAGACGGATATTAACCTCGACGAAACCATCACGACCTTTTTCGAACAGGACAAAATCCGCGGAGTATTGCACCTGTTGAATGATACCCGTGAAATTAACGGCATAGGCGAGAGTGAATTTAAAGGCGGGGTATGCTGGGTTGGTCAAATTAATTCACCATTTAAAACAAGGTAGAGATGTCGCTTTTAATAGGAGCCGTTACAATAGGAATGATCCTGGCATTGTTGGCGCTGGGGATATTCATAAGTTTCAGGATTTTTGATTTCGCTGATATCACGGCCGAAGGCTCCATCACACTGGGAGCCTCCATCTCAGCATCGATGATTGTGGCAGGTTTCAATCCCTTGCTTGCCACCCTGGTTGCTTTGGCGGGAGGCTTTGTGGCTGGGGCCATTACAGGAATAATTCACACTAAGTTCGAGATCAATGGCTTGCTTTCCGGTATACTGGTGATGACCTCACTCTATTCCATTAACCTCCACATCATGGGGAAAAGCAACGTGCCTCTCATGTCGGAAAAGACGGTCATAACTTATTTTGAGGACCTGGCAGCCAGCCTTTTTCCCGGTACAGAATCCGTTTACATGATGGGTTCTGCTATTCCAACCAAGGACATTTTAATCCTGGTTTCGGTCTTCCTCATTGTACTTCTCCTGGGTGCTTTGCTCTACCTGTTCCTGAAATCGAACCTGGGAACGGCGATGCGTGCAACCGGGAACAACCAGCAGATGATACGGGCCCAGGGGGTAAATACAAAAACCATGATCATTCTTGGCCTTGCCATTTCGAATGCCCTGATTGCACTATCAGGTGCCTTGCTTGCTCAATTCCAGGGATTTGCCGATGTTCAGATGGGTATAGGCATGCTGGTTTGGGGCCTGGCCAGTGTAATCATTGGCGAGGCGTTGCTCAACGACAAATCCCTCGGTTTCCTGATTTCCGGGGCAGTATTCGGTTCGGTGATATTCCGGCTTTTAGTGGCCGGAGCCCTTCGGATAGGGATGAATCCCAATGATTTAAAGCTGATCACCGCTGTATTCGTGTTTATTGCCCTGGTCCTGCCAAAAATACTGAATAAATACAAAACGAAAGGCCTTGTAACAAAATGATAGAGATCTCGAATTTGAGCAAGACGTTCAACGCAGGAACGGTGAACGAGGTAAAAGCCCTCTGCGACATAAGTTGTACCATAGAGGATGGTAGTTTTGTGGTTTTACTGGGCACTAACGGTTCGGGGAAATCCACGCTGCTGAATGCCGTTGCCGGTAACTTTCTTCCCGACATAGGGCGAATATTGTTGGCCGGAATTGATATTACCCGTATGCCCGAACATAAGAGAGCAAGCCATATTGGCCGGGTTTTCCAGAATCCCTTTTCCGGCACTGCACCAGATATGAGCATTGCCGAAAACCTTACTCTTGCTTCAAAAAGGGGGAAATTCCGGAGCCTGCGCTGGGCGCTTCCCAAAACGGTTATACAGGAGTTCAGGGAGAAAGTAAAACCCCTTAATATGGGACTGGAGGATCGCCTGGACAGCCCGATAGGAAAACTGTCGGGTGGACAGAGGCAGGCACTTACCCTCCTGATGGCCACCTGGAATAAACCAAAATTGCTTCTTCTCGACGAACATACGGCGGCACTCGACCCCAGGACAGCCAGCAAAGTGATTCAACTCACCAAAGAGATTGTAGAAAAAGAAAAACTCACCACCATGATGGTTACGCATTCCATGCAGCAGGCGTGCAACCTCGGAGATAGAATTTTCATGCTGCATAATGGCAGGATCGTTCTCGAATTTAAGGGACAGGAGAAACAAAGGCTGAAATCGAACGATTTACTGGCTCTTTTTGACGAAATCCGAAAAAAAGAAAAGATCGATACCCCAACGGCCGAAATGATAAACCAGCTATACGTCTAACCAACCACGACATCATGTTTTTCTCCGTTCTGAAACGACTCTGGCCCCCGATCCTGATCATTGTTGCTATTTCGGCAGTCCTGATCCTGACGGAGAGTAAGAAGAAAAGAGAAAATCCGGGCGAAAAACAGTTCCGGGTCGCTATATTCAAGTTTTCGTCGCGCCAAACCCTGGAAGATACAGAAAAAGGCTATATAGCTGGCCTGGCAGAAAAGGGCTTCGTGGATGGCGAAAAAATAGCAATTACCAGGTACAATGCTGAGAATGACCTTCCGACTGCCTATACCATCGCCACCGAGATCATCGGCCGCAAATTCGATATGGTGATCACAGCAAGCACTCCCGCCATGCAGGTCATGGCAAAGGCAAACAAGGGAGGCAAAGTTATCCACCTTTTCGGTACTGTAACTGATCCTTTCAACAGTGGAGTAGGCATCGACAGGAAAGATCCCTTCAGCCGTCCCGGCTGGCTGGCAGGAAACGGCACTTTCCAGCCTGTTAAAAGAGCATTCCTGATTGCAAAATCCATGAATCCAGGGATAAAAAAAATAGGTGTCGTTTGGTGCGCCAGCGAAACCTGCTCCGAAGCCTGTGTGAATATTGCCCGGCAGGTATGCGATTCGCTGAGGATCGAACTCGACGAGGCAACAGTTGACAACTCCACCGGTGTTTATGAGGCAGCCAAATCCCTGGTTTCGAAAGGTGTGGATGCGATCTGGATAGGTGGCGACAACACGGTTGAGATAGCCGCCAATGTAGTTATTAAGGCAGGCAATGAAGGCAATATACCGGTTTTTACCAATAACACAGATCATCCGCCACTCGGTGCCCTGTTTGCCCTGGGTGCTAATTACTACCAGGTAGGACTTCATGTCGGGCATATGGCCGCGGCCATACTTTCGGGAGCGAAACCGGGTGATTTCTCAATCGACAATGTAGTGCCGGAGAAACTTATTATCAATGGCTCGCAGGCACTTAAGTTTAGACGAAACTCCTGGATAATCAGCAATGATCTCAAGAAAGAAGCCGATGTAATTCTCTGACTACTCAATTACCTGGCTGGCCTGGGAATAGAGTTCCTGCGGAATAATTAAATGCTGTTTTGCAGCCGCTTTCTTATTGATTACCAGGATACAATCTACAATGGGTATGATCTTCGGAGCAAGGGCGTTGCGTTTTTTGAGTATGTCAACCATCTTCAGCCCGCTCATGTAACCCCACTTTTCGTAATTCACTCCAAAGCCAAGAGCAGCCCCCTTAATCGTTTGCCCAGGATCGGAAACAAACAGGGGTATGCCGGCTTTATCGGCGACACCCGCCAATGTGTTCAATCCAAGATACAGGGTGTTGTCGGCTGAAACTACCAGGGCATCAATTCCTTCCTGCGTAAGGTACTGGCCGGCCATCATGATATCGTTTGAACTGCTTACCGAAGTATTTACTACCTCTATTCCCCTGTTTTTAAATTCTTCGCCAAAGACCTTAGCCGAATAGGAAGCATTAGGCTCAGAGTTATTGAATGGTAATCCTATTTTCTTTATTCCCGGAATGCATTTTTGTACAATATCAACAAATTGAGGGGCATTCAGGGGATCGTAAACTCCATATAAATTTGCCGGAACCTTTTTAAGGCCTACCTGTTCCGGGCTGAATGCCACCGTAAAAACGACAGGTATATCTTTGACCATCTGGGCTGCAGCTACCATACAGGGAGTGCTGTTGGTGACAACAATATCAACCTGTTGTGATACAAACGACTGCAATATAGCGGGTATCATCGACATGTCACCCTGCGCGTTTTTATCCAGTATGGTAATATTCTTTCCATCCACAAAACCGGAATCGCTCAGCGCTTTGAGCAACGATGATTTTGCAACATCCAGAACCGGATCCTGCGTAATTTGTATGTACCCTATCACCAGTTTATCGGATTTCGGACTACAGGTAGAAAACAAAACGGGCATCAGAAGCAGAATGAGCGAGTAAAAAAAGGAAGGAATGTTTTTCATTATGTTGGTTTTTACGAATTTGCTCAACAGGTTTATTTAGCCAATATCTACAACGTGCAACTAATCAGGGAGATAAAGTAAAAACAGGAATAAGCTTACTTTCTTTAAGTGAAACCTGGTTAAAATCGTTGAAGCTATTTTCATTTGCCGGAATGAAATTCAAATCTATAAAAAACTCTTATCCAGCCTGAATAAGTTTTAATAAATAATTTTATTCCATATTTCCACCGAATCAAATTAGTATAACTTTACGATAGGTAAAAATGCAGAAAATATCTCTTAGTTTACCGGCATCGATGGTCTGAATTGGGTTAAGGCCATATTCGCGAATTCCCAGCCGATTGCAGCCAAGTATTGTGAAAAGTTGAACATAAAGTAATAATTCCAGGTAAATGATAAATATTTCCATTACCAATGATGATGCAGGCTCCTGCATTGTTCCGGAGGGGCGGCTCGATACCCTCAACAGCAGTTTATTCAACGAAAAGATGAATATTTTGTTGGAATCGGAAGAATACCTAATTATAGATTTTTCGAAATGCAACTATCTCGCAAGCAGCGGCATACGTTCGTTAATAACGGCGGCTAAAAAGCTTGGTGAAAAGGGTGGGGCCCTTCTGATTGCCGGCCTGTTGCCCGAAGTATTCCAGGTTCTTGAAATGGCAGGATTACACACTATTTTCAGACTCTTTAAGGATGTTAGCAGCAGCCGGGATGAAATCCTCCGGTTAAAAAAGAAAGCATCGCAGGGCTCTGAAATACAAATCGGTGGTAACCTCTACCAGGTTGACGAGCTCGAAAGCAGGAAACACTCAGCCCTCTTGTGGCAACATAACGAACTTGTGGGTTGTAACGAACTGCCTGTCTCGGTGGGAATCGGCTCCCCGGCCGAAACCCTGGCTCGGGAGGAAGAAAACCAGGGCCTGTTTATTACCATAGGCAACAGTTCCGGGTTCATACCCCATAATACAACCTCAGAACCGGAATTCAGGGTACTGAAGGATGCGGCAGGCGGGGGGATTTTTCTTGATTGGGCCCTTTCCTTTGGCCGGGAAGCAGGAAGACGGTTCAGGTTGATTACACCTGGAAATATCCAGTTGGGCCGGGTTCTGGATGACAGCATACTCCTTTCTCAGCCGGAAGAAAATGAAACGCTGCGGGCAGTGCTAATTGCTGATTTTGATGCTTTGGCTCCCACCATAACCCTGGAATGTTTTTTGGATCAGCAAAATTCCAAACTATTCCAAACCCTGGTCCCGGAGCATATTACCCGCTATTTACAGGTTAGCGGGGATGGCAACCGGTTCCTGGGAGCCCGGTTCCTGTTAAACCAGATGCCGGAATTAATACCCGGTGAGTCCTTTTTGGATTTTGCCAACCGCACTTTGCGAATCGAAAATATTGATGGAGTAGAGATTCCCGGACTTTCCGTCCCTCTCTCGAAACCGCTGGCATGGCTTTTTTATTCGGATGCATATTCTGATGCGGATTCCCAGCGCATCCAGGTCGAAACAGATGGAAAATTTGTTTTAGAGCCCTATAAAGCTTACTTAACCAGGAGGTTGTATGCTGATTCGGCCAGGGTGGTGGTCAGGCAACTTCACGGAGGATTTTCGGCCCAGACCTTCCAGGTGGAATCGTATGACCATCATGGCAGGAAACTCAGGCCTACTGTACTTAAAATCGCCAACCGCGACATCATCGCGCGCGAAGCGGACCGTTGCCAGCGGTTTTCGCTTCCGTATATTATGAATAACAGCGCCATGGTCCTGGGGACGGCCTTCTTTTGTGATACTGGCGCCTTACGCTATAATTTTGTAGGAATCGGAGGAGGACAATCCCAACTGAAATGGCTTACCCATTATTTTCATAGCTGGCCTGTTGAAGAACTGGAACCACTCTTTGACAAAATATTTCTTCAGATATTGAGCCCCTGGTATGCCCAGCCGGTGAAAGAAAACATCTTCCTGTACCGCGATCATGATCCCACATTTACCTTTTTCCCCCTCCTTTGCGAAACAGCAGCTGAATTATTCTCCATTTCAGCCGACGAACAGTACTTCAGGATAGAAGAAACGGGCGAACAACGGATCAACCCATACTGGTTTCTCAAACACGGGTATCATTCGCGGCGTGACGATGTACTCGAATATTATACATCCATATGCCACGGCGACCTGAATATGCAGAATATACTGCTCGACAAGGAGATGAATGTGTACCTGATCGACTTTTCGGAAACCAGGCCCCGTTCGGTTGTATCCGATTTTGCCCGGCTTGAAGCCATTTTCATGATTGAACATGCGCCTATCGAAAACGGGGAAGACCTGGAAGCGGCCATCCGCTTTACCACTAATTTTTACGATACTGTTCGCCTGGATCAGCTGCCGGAACACCCTTGGGAAGGAAAATCCCCGGAAATCATGAATCGCAACCTTGCACTGACCCTGAAAATGAGGAAATATGCATTAGCCTCCGCGTCCGGCGAAAACAGTATTGTACCGTATTATCTTGCCTTGCTTGAGTGGATTCTTCCTATAGTTTGCTACGGGGGAGTTTCACTTCCGCACAAGAAACTTTCGGCCTGTGTTGCAGGGCTGCTATGCGAAAAAATCATGGAATGTGATTAATACCCAGCATCATAATAGCTAAAATCATGAAAAGCAACTTCCTCTTCTTCGTTGCGCTCCTCCTGTTTGCCGCTTGCAGCAAAAAGGAGCATAAGATAACCGATCTCTCGGGTCTCAGGGGTGGGAAAACTTTTGCAGTGCCAACCGGCACTATAGCTGACCAGTTTGTAAAGAAGAAATTTCCTGATGCCAGGATCATTTATTTAAACAATGTGCTCGATTGCGCACTGGCTGTGAAAGGAGGAAAAGCTGAAGCCGCCGTATACGACCAGCCGGTATTGCAGAATATTGCCGCAAAAAATGAAGGCCTTTTGGTTCTGCCCGAACTGCTTGTCGATGATCAGTACGGGTTTGCCGTTCAGTTAAAAGATGTTGCCTTAAAGACAACCATGGATGAAGTTCTTGCTGAACTTAAGGCTAATGGAACATATGAAGAGATGATGAAGCGTTGGTTCCCTCAAAAGGGTAGCCCGGCGCCCATGCCTGAAATAACGAATAAAGGCGGCAACGGTGTTTTAAGATTTGGCACCGCAGCCGTCACTGAGCCCATGTCGTTTATGGATGGCAAGCGGAAAGTGGTGGGGTTTGACATAGAATTTGCTGCTTACATTGCCAGGAAACTGAATAAGAAGCTTGATATCATTGATATGGAGTTTGGTGCAATGCTTCCTGCACTCATCGCCGGTAAGGTGGATATGATAGGAGCCGGCTTATCCATTACAGAGGAAAGAGCAAAGAAAGTATTATTCTCAAAGAGTTATTACCCGAGTGGCATTGCCGCTCTGGTGAAAGTCAATACGGAAAGCACACCAAAGCAGGGTCAACGCAAGAAGAAAGTAAAAAACAAGTGGGTTGTTAACAATTTTGC
>JBAXXB010000076.1:0-16495 GCA_037128115.1 Bacteroidota bacterium | reverse complement strand
GTTCTCCTCTTTCGCACAGGCACCTATTGCCATTATCAGCAAGGCGAAAAGCGGCCATTTCGCCGGTTGATTCAACTTTATACGGTTTCTCATATGTGCTTTTTACTTTATTGTTGAAGTGGTCATTTCTTCATGAATTTACTCACTCTTCTTTCGGCATTTTCCCTGAGGTTGTAATAGTACAAAGGAATATCGAAAATGTGGTAAACACCTAAACTGATACCGCCTGAAATGGCATATATGGCGCTGTCATTTACACTGCTGCAGATCAGAACACCATGAGCCAGGTCGATACGTGCATCGGCGAATTGAAGCTTTTTTTCAAAATGAGCCAGGGTACTGTCAGGCATGAAGGAACCCAGGCTTTCGGAAGCCGGTGCCGGGGTTTCGTCTCTTTTCCAGTTGATGGGGTTGATCACCAGCCCTATATTGTTTGCCACCACGATATTTGTTCCGGGTACTACCCTGGGGGACTGTGTGTTGAATGAGACTATTACACCTGTATCGGTGGGGCCTTCGGCAAACTTCAGGTGTTTGTTGGCAGCCATGAATTCAGCTGTAACCGGATAGCCTATCACATATGCAGCGATCATCCTTGAATATACTTCAGGGTGCGACTTCATGTATTCGGAAAGAACGAACAGCATCACATTGGCACCTTGTGAATGCCCTGCGATAATAAAGGGCCGGCCGTGGTTGTAATGCTTAATATAGTAATCAAATGCGGCAATAACATCTTTTGCAGGTACATTCCTGAGTATATCCCACCTTTGGACTTCAGGTAAAACCAGGGTTTGCATGGCATTTGCCTGTCGGTAATAGGGGGCGTAAATATTTCCTGATGTTTCAAAAGCAGTGGCCTGGCTGCTGAATGCCTTTGCTGAACCGACAAGCATGCTTGGGTTATCGATGGTGCAATAAAGGGTATGGGTTGCGCTGTCAGGGGTCCAGGCTGTGGGATACAGGTAAAATATATCAACGGGTTTCGTGGGATTGGAGGGTAGTGACAGCCAATGTCCGGATTGTGAGTAGTCGGTCACATCGTACTTTTTGTTACACCCTGTGTTTGCTAGGATCACTATAGTGAAAGCCGCGATAAAAACTGGTTTATTTTTTGCCTGAAAATTTTTCATGATGAATTGGTTTAAGGAGTTATTGTCTATTTCACAGGGAATTTGCTGGCCCTATTTTCGGCATTCTGCCTCAGGTTGTAGAAATAAAATGGTATATCAAAGCCATGATAAATACCCAATCCCATGCCACCCGAAATTTTAAACATGGCGCTGTCGTTTACACTGCTGCAAATCAATACACCTTGGCTCAGGTCAATGCGGGCGTCGGCAAAATTTAAAACCTTTCCCAAATTAGAATTTTCATCCAGCCAATAGGACCCCAGGCTTTCGGATGCCGGGGCTAAGGTTTCGTCCCTTTTCCAGTTGACCGGATTTATTACAAGGCCGATGTTGTTTCCCACCACGAAGTTTGTGCCCCGGGCTACTTTGGGTGACTGTGTGTTATAAGATATAATTACGCCGGTATCATCAGGGCCCTGTGCGAATTTGAGGTGTTTATTGGCAGCCATGAAATCAGCCGTGACAGGATATCCGATAACATATGCCGCAATCATACGTGAGTATACTTCCGGGTGACTGACCATATATTCTGAAAGTAAAAATAACAACACATTGGCTCCCTGCGAATGGCCGGCAAGGATAAAAGGGCGGCCGTTATTTAAATGATTTATATAGTAATCGAAAGCCGCGGTAGCATCTTCGGCCGGAGCCTGCCTCAGTATCTCCCACCGCTGGTCTTCAGGCAGTACCAGGGTTCGCTTGGCATTAGCCTGCCGGTAATAGGGTGCGTATATATTCCCTGCGGTTTCGAAGGCAGTTGCCTGACTGCTGAATGCCTTAGCAGAACCGGAAAGCATGCTGGGATTATCTATTTCACAATAGAGCGGATTTGTTACGCTATCCGGGGTCCAGGCAGTAGGATACAGGTAAAAAATATCTACGGATTTCATGGGATTAGCAGGAAGTGAGAGCCAGTGCCCGGATTTGGAGTAATCGGTAACAACTGTATCTTTTTCCTTGCTGCAGCCCGGGTTCGACAGGATGAGAAGGAAGAATGAGACGGGCAGCCATAAACTGTTGTGCCTTGAAAATATTTTCATGGTATTGTTTTAGAGGTTTTAAAATTAGGTTATTTCCCGAGGAATTTCTTCACCTTAGTTATGTATTTATCTTTTTATTTAATTTACAGATGAAATAGTCCCAGATGTGATTAAGGCTGTGTGAATTAACTAACTCCATGAAGTTTTAGTCGGCGCTGCAGTATAGTAAAATATCTTTGCAGTATCAATCCTGGTATTAAGCATTAAAAGCAGCAGATTAGCTGTTACCTGCGACAATGCAGATGGTTTTATTGCAAGTATTTTAGAGTGAGAGGTTAAATTAAGCGGCTGCAGAACTACTACTCCAACACATCATTGGACAAAGACCAAAATCGATCTTGAATAACAACCATCAAATAACAGGACTTGGACCTGTGGATATCAAGAATTGAATGTTAAGTGTTATTGGTTCAAAACACTTTACTAGGTTTTAGATCACTTGCGCTGTTTCTTGCCGGATGTAAAATAAAAGGCTGGCCTCATCTTTTACACGCATTTTCCCAATTCCCTTAACCTGAAATTACGGTTTCCTGTCTAACTCCAAAGGAAAAGTACTATATTTGAAGTTATAACCGCTTATATTATTCATATTGATGCACGAACATCCAACAAACCTTAAGGAAAAAGAATACCAACTCCGTATTAAAAAGGTGCTTTCGTATATACAGGAGTATCTTACGGAAGACCTGTCACTCGATAAGCTGGCAGGCATAGCCTGTTTCTCGCCCTTCCATTTTCAAAAAATATTCTCGCTTTACGTGGGTGAATCCCCGAAACAATATATGATGCGGCTGCGTTTGGAAAGGATTGCCCATTACCTGGTCCTTTACCCCGAACTCAGCATTGGCGAAGCCTCGTTTCAGTGCGGGTTTTCCTCTCCATCCACTTTTATACGGGCATTTAAGAAATACTACGGCACCACGCCGGAAGCGTTCCGTAAGCTCCCATTTGATGAGATCAGCAAGATTGGCATATACAAACCCAATAAAGGCAAATCTTTTGACCTGGAACCTTCGGAATTTTGGGGCCTGGATTTAACTCCCGAAGAAGTTACAGGTTTGACTTCTGAGATGAAAACCGAGGTAATTGCGATGCGTTCTTTGAAAGTTGCTTTTATGGATTCTCACCTGGGTGATGAAGATGCCATTCCCAAAGCGTTTAAAGCATTAACCCGCTGGGCGGAACCGAGGGACCTTATTGTTGCCGGGACCCAATACCTGGGCATTATGCTGGATATGCCGTTCTTTACCGAATACGGGAAATGCAGGTACAGGGCTTGTATCACCATTTCCGACGAGCTTTCCCTGCCGAAAGAAATAAATACGTTCGTCCTTCCCGCCGGCAGGTATGCCACCTTTACAATGAAAGGAACTATCCAAAGTGTATTCAGTAAGCTGGTTGCCTTCAGGCATGGCTGGCTGGAGCAATCCGGTTACCAGATTGCTGAAATCACGGGTTTTGAATTATTTACTGAGAATCCGGCAAAGAAACCATACGAAGGCATACAACGCCGGGTTTTTATCCCCGTTAAACCTGTTTAACTTATTCGCTGTTAAATCTGTCCTCTGAAAAGTCAGGGGGGGAATTAGTACGATTACCTGTTGAAAATTATAATATGATTCAGAAAACAGGAATCGAAAATTCAGGTTTAACTTAAAATAAAGGAGGATTTTAACATGAAAAACAGGGCGTGGTTATCCGTAATGGGTCACTCAAAATTAGTTGCAATCATTGGCATCATAGCTTCGGTACTTATACTGGTATTGATGCCTGCCATGAAATGGGTAGTGAGCATAACCCTGGGTGTGGTGCTGGTTCACATTGCCATTTTACTTGTACTCTCATTATCGCTGGTGGTTGTGTTGCCGGAGAAGCTGAAAAACCGACTGAAGGTCTTTTTAAGCCATGGCCGAAGCGAACAGAAGATTGATGCCGGGTGGAGCATTGGCTGGATGAATGGGTTCTGGGTCCTTTCGGCAGTCTTGCTGGCAGCAGCAGTCCTTATATACATTTCGTATGCAAACCTGCAGTGGCTGTCGTTCCTGCTATTGCTGTTGAGTATTAACTTCTTTATCGGCAGCCTGGTAATACGTTCGCCACAGAATAACCGCTATATTGCATTGCCGTGGGTAAAACTGTTCGAAGCAGGAAGCAGCCGTATACTGGATGCCGGCTGTGGAGCCGGCCGCACCACCCTCGCGCTGGGCCGGATATTCCCGGGAAAGATCGTTGCATTCGACCTTTTTAACTCCGATTATATAGATGGTGGCGGAAATACACTACTTGAAAAAAATCTAAAACTTGCAGGCCTAACCAGGCAGGTGGAAATTGTGCAGGGAGATATAACCCAGACTGGTTTTAAGGATGCATCGTTCGATGCCGTGGTGAGTTCGTATATGATCGATCACCTGGGAGACCAGAAACTGAATGCATTAAATGAAATCAAACGGGTGCTGAAGCCTAGTGGGCGCATGCTGATGATTGTGCTAACGCCTGGGCTTTCATCGTTTGCATTGCTGAATGTACTTTCGTTTGCACTAACTTCGAAGCGAAAATGGCGGCGCCTATTCACCCAGGCCGGCCTCAGGCTGGTTGAAGAAGGGGCAACCAACGGGGGAACCTATTTCCTTGTTGAGAAAGAATAAGTAATGAAGAAGTGTATGATGAAGGGAATCATCGTTTGGAAACGTACAATAAGATGAAGTCCTTATCAGGTAAACTTTATCTGCAGTTAATTGCTTGTAAGCAGGTTTATCATATTTAAAACACTTTGAATCACAACAGCTTAGTAACTAAATAATTCACCCATGTACCAGATTTTCATAGGCAGCCTTCTGCTGAGCCTGATCCACGCATTAATTCCTAACCACTGGCTCCCCCTGATTGCCCTCAGCAGGACCGAGAAATGGACCAGGCCGCAGACTTTGTGGGCAACTGCCATTACCGGGATAGCCCATACGCTCAGTACTATCCTGATCGGAATTGTAGTTGGCCTGGTTGGTTATAAACTCTCAGAGGGTTATAACTTGGTTTCCGAAACGCTCGCTCCATCCATACTGATCGGACTGGGCCTGGTATATGTGTTTCTTGATTTACGCAGCCACCATCATCATGAGCACGGAACGGGCATGCTCGAGGTGAAACCGGGGGAAAATAAGTTCAAGTGGGTTGCCATCCTTACCACACTCAGTATATCCATGTTCCTTACACCCTGCATCGAAATCGAAGCTTATTACTTCCAGGCTGGCACCATAGGGTGGATAGGGATATTTATAGTTTCAGGAGTGTACCTGGTAACAACAGTCACGGTTATGCTATTGCTTGTTTATTTGGGAATGAAGGGAGCCGGTACTTTCAAATCGCATTTCCTGGAGTACCACGAGAAAAGGATAACCGGGATGGTTTTAATAGCCCTGGGCTTGTTGGCTTTGTTTGTGAAATTCTGACAGGCCCTGATTCCTTGACAGAGGACATAGAATGGATAGGGTGGGACTTTGTGAATGACTAAAATCCATATCTACCCTTTTAGATGGTTAGTTTGATCCAATCATTGATCATTCATCTGATCCGAATGAGACCAGGTAGCCCTTTGCTGTTTGATTGAACGTAAGTAACTGATCCTGTTCCCATTGCTTGTTTTTTCCTGTAAGCTGTGCAAGTATGCCGGCAACCTGGGGTGCTGCTTCCATGGCGGCTGTGGCATCGAGAAACAGTAAACGCGAGCGGCGGGCTAAAATATCTTCAAGTGTAACAGCCATTTCCTCTTTGATAAACCACCTTATTTCTGCTTTGGTGTATGGATAGAGCGGGTGTATTTTCCCGGTCAAAGAACTATCATTCTCCATAAGGAGCTTGATATTATTTGCATCAGATCCATACACCGAAAGGTGGTTATCTATAGGTGCCTCTGACCAGCCATGAATTTTCAGGTCTTTTGTTACCGAATGCCGGCATTTTAATCCTGCTTCTTTTATAGCTTTGTCGATAGTATTTTCAGCCATACTGCGATAGGTTGTCCATTTGCCACCGGTAACATGCACCAGGCCTGAAGGTAGCACTTTTATGACATGATCGCGTGGCAGCACGGCGGTATTTTTCGAAGTACCCTGCCTGGCAAGCGGGCGCAAACCGGCAAATACGCTTTTTATATCTATATAATTAATTTCCGCGGTAGTATAGCGGTTAAAATGGCGGATGACAAAATCAACTTCCTCTTTAAGTGGCCTGGGCTCGGGGGTGATATGATCCACCGGGGTATCCGTCGTGCCCAACAACAGTTTGTCGTGCCAGGGAATGGCAAAAAGGACCCTTCCGTCGTCGGTTTTTGGTATCATCATACCGGCATCTCCTGCAAAGAAATGCTTGTCAACCACCAGGTGAATCCCTTGTGAGGGTGCAATGGTCTGTTCAGAATGATTTTCGGCTAACTGAAGCAATGCATCGGCAAATACCCCACTTGCATTTATAACGGATTTTGCTTTTACGCTAAATGTATCTCCACTCATCTCATCCCTGGCCGTTACGCCGCTAATGATTTTCCCATTTTTCAGGAAGCCGGTGACGTTGACATAATTAAGTACAACAGCCCCCTGTTCAATGGCAGTCTGGGCAAGGTTAACGGCCAGCCTGCTATCGTCAAACTGCCCGTCAAAATACAGTACGCCTCCGCTTAAATCGTGGACCGATAAGCCTGGAAGATTGAGCAATACATTTTTCTTCGATAGGAGCTTTGTCCTTCCCAGGCTCAATTTGCCCGACAGCAGCTCATACATCCATAAACCAAACCCGTAATACCCTTTCTGCCACCATTTGAAAGCGGGGACAATAAAAGACAGGGTATGGCAAACATGAGGAGCATTTCGCAGCAACCTTCCCCGTTCTAATAAGGCTTCCCTTACCAGGTGAACATTTCCCTGTGCAAGGTAACGTACGCCGCCATGTACTAACTTAGTGGAGCGGCTCGAGGTGCCTTTCGAAAAGTCGTTTCTTTCGAGGAGCAGTGTTTTTAAGCCCCTGGAAGCAGCATCCACGGCACACCCCAGCCCGGTTGCTCCTCCTCCGATTATGATAATGTCAAATTCATTTTCCTGGCGGAGCCTTTCCAATTCTACATTCCTGTTCATACAGAATTGATATTATAAAACTTTATAAATGCGGAATCCATCTTTTGGACCCATTTTATGGAACTGTGTATTTTCAGGTAATAGCCAGGGAGGCTGAAACCGCTTTCTTCCATCCCCGTGTAAGCTCATCCCGGTTTTCATCCGATATCCGGGGTGAAAAAACGCTTTCAATCTGCCATTGTTGCTGCAGCTCATCAATGCTTTCCCAAAAACCGACAGCCAGACCGGCCAGGTAGGCTGCACCCAAGGCTGTAGTTTCGGTAATAATCGGCCTGATAACCTTAGTATTCAATACATCGCTTTGGAATTGCATCAGCAAATTATTCCGGGTTGCCCCGCCATCGACACGCAGTTCCCTGATCCGGATATTGCTGTCTGATTCCATGGCATGGAGTACATCCATGGTTTGATACGCAATGCTTTCGACAGCTGCCCTGGCTATATGTGAAGCATTGCTTCCTCGCGTCAGCCCGGTGATGGTTCCCCTGGCATGCTGGTTCCAGTAGGGTGCGCCCAGCCCAGCAAATGCAGGCACAACATATACACCGTCGCTGGAATCTACTTGTGAAGCAAGGGTTTCGATTTCGGCTGACGTTTTAATTATGCCTAATCCATCTCTTAACCATTGAACCACAGCACCGGCAATAAACACACTGCCTTCGAGAGCATAGGTGGTGATACCATTAATTTTCCAGGCGATTGTGCTTAGTAAATTATTGCCGGAGACAATCCTGCTTTCGCCTGTATTCATAAGCATAAAACAACCTGTTCCATAAGTATTCTTAACCATGCCGGCCTGGGTGCAAAGTTGACCGAAAAGGGCAGCCTGCTGATCTCCTGCTATGCCTGCTATGGGAATCTCGGTTTTGCCATCCAAAACCGAAGTGCTGCCATATACTTCGCTGCTGCTTCGAATCTGGGGCAGCATGTTTCCCGGTACATCCAACATTTTTTCCAGCTCCCCGTCCCACTGGCAGGTCGAAATATTGCACAGCATGGTGCGGCTGGCATTGCTGACATCGGTAGCATGGACTTTGCCTTTTGTAAGATTCCATAACAGCCATGTGTCTATGGTCCCGAAACATAAATCGCCTCTACAGGCTTTCTCCCGGGCATGTTCAACATGGTCGAGAATCCATTTTATTTTGGTGCCGCTGAAATAAGCGTCTGCCACTAAGCCAGTTTTTTGTTGTATAATTTTCTCCAGTCCCTGTTCTTTGAGTTCATCACAAAAGGGGGCAGTCCTGCGGTCCTGCCAAACGATGGCATTATATACCGGAATGCCTGTATTTCTATCCCAAACTACGGTCGTTTCCCGTTGGTTGGTGATGCCGATTGCCATGATATCCTGAATTGCTATACCGGTGAGAGATATCACTTCCCGGGCCGTTGACAACTGGGTTTCCCATATTTCAATGGGGTTATGCTCTACCCAACCTGGTTTAGGGAATATTTGGGTGATTTCTTTTTGAGAAATAGCTATTACTTGCCCTGTTTTATTGAATAGAACCGACCGGCAGCTGGTTGTGCCCTGGTCTAAAGATAAGATATATCTAGGCATATTGAAATGTTATTTTTTGAGAAAGCCAGAACAATAACCGAAGCAATTTTTCAGTATTATGGAACGAAACAAATATGCAATCCGGACTTACGTAAAATCAGAATTTACTTTTCCAGGCTGGGTTTTCATTTCAGCAGCTTAGCGATCCATGTGGTCATTGCATCAAACACTAAGGCCTTTTCTGGTTCGTTATGCAGTTCATGGCAGGCACTATCAAACAGCATGATTGTACATTTATCCCCGAGTGGTGCAGCGAAATCAATGCTACCCGAAGGGAAAGCGATACGGTCGGCTTTGCCGTGCATCAGTAATAAAGGAAGCGGGAATTCTGCTGAATGCCGAAGAGTCCATTTTGCCGTTTCTAGCATGATTTTACCAAAGCCCAGCGAGACTTTATCGTGCACAAGCGGGTCGTTGTTATAGGTTTCAATTACTTTATTATCACGGGAAATAGCGCTTACTTCCAGTCCGCTGGCGAGTGTAACACCGGGTATCACCGACCCCAGAATCCTGGCAGCCCAGATTTTGGCCGGTTGTTCTTCGAGGGCAGTGCGCAGACCTGAACTTGTGGCAATTACACCTGATATCCGCGGTTCGTGCTTCAACGCATAATGCAGCACAAGTATTCCACCCAAACTATGACCATACAGTATCTTTGGCAGCCCCGGGTAGCGTATTTCGGCCTGTTCAAATAGCAGGTCGATGTCGCGCATGAATGCCTCGGCAGATGGAGTATGACCGCGTGGCCCCCCAGATCGGCCGTGGCCGCGCAGATCGGCACCGAACAATATATACCCCTTTTTGCCAAAAGCCTCAGCAACATGGGCATAGCGTGATGAGTGCTCGCCCAAACCATGCACCAGGCATAGCACTGCTTTTGAAGGTACATCTACAGATTCCCATCCCTGGGCGAAAATATCTAAGCCGTCACCTGACTTCCATTTCGTTTCAAAATGTCGCACAACTCGCTTTTTATTAATGAATACTAAGTGGTATTATTCCTTTTTTACCATAGAAGTTATGGTATTACAATATTAAGGGTTTGTTGAATAAGTTCTGCAATGCTGTTTATAAAAATAATACTTTATCCCACCTAAGGTGAAAATTCTGCATATCAGTGTAGAGATTCAAATCCTGGAAACCTGTTCGGATAAAAGCATCACACTCCAGGGAAAAGCCTTTACCAATTAAAATAGAGCCGGGAAATAATCCAGGATACCCGCTGAAGTTGTAAGTTTGCGGCATGTAATATCCCTTCCTGTATAATCATTGAGTTTGAAGGATTTACTATGAACAAAAGGATATTGCCTAAAAGGCAAAAGTGCTATATCTCCCGTTTAAGGCCTTTATCATTCAATTGATGGCGTTTAGCAGTGAAGTCATACAGGTAGTATAGGTAGCAGCCAGCTTATTTGTCGTGCACTTTTTTGAAGCAAAGAAAGTATTTTGAAAAAGTGTATCAGTAAAAATACAATGGCCTGGTTAAGAATATATTAATGTCTTAACAGGCAAGCCTGATAAAATGAGGAAGTCATCAGCTTATTTGAACTTATGTTCCTTTCGCTTCTTCATTTGTCCGGTTGAAACTGCAGCCGATGTTATTATACAGTCCAAACAATCAAAATCATAATATGAAAAACGAGATTGATGAGTATATCAGTGGTTTTCCCGAAGAAACACGTGTACTGCTGCAACAAGTGCGTTTGGCAGTGAGGCAGGCCGCACCGGATGCAGTGGAAACGATAAAATATGCCATGCCTTCCTTTGTGCTGAACGGAAATTTGGTCCATTTTGCAGCCTTTAAAAACCACATTGGGTTTTACCCGGTTCCATCCGGAATTGAAGCCTTCAGGAAAGAGCTTTCAGTTTTTAAAGGGGGCAAAGGTTCGGTTCAGTTTCCTCTCGATCAGCCTATGCCACTGGGATTGATCCGTAAAATAGTTCTATTCAGGGTAGCCGAAAACCAGACGAAGGCCCTTTTGAAAAAGAAATAAAATTCATCTCTGAGATTTGAGAAGTTCGTCCAGATACCTGTTTACGATTCGCGCAAACAAAAGTAAAGTTTGATTGTTTTTTAGCTCAAACCAAATTAATAGCACAATTATGGCAAGAGTAAGCACTTATCTTAATTTTCCCCGTTCTACGGAGGAGGCTTTTACCTTTTATAAAACTGTTTTTGGAGGGGAATTCGGTGGAGAGGGCATTGCCCGCTTAGGCGATGTTCCTGCAATGGACGGCATGCCCCATTTGCCAGAAAAAGATAAAAACCTGGTCCTGCACATTGAATTGCCAATCCTTGGCGGGCATGTTTTGATGGGCACCGATGCCCCTGAATCCCTGGGATTTAAGCTGAATTTCGGTGACAATGTCCATATTAACCTTGAACCCGATACCAGGGCAGAAACGAAACGCCTTTTTGAGGCCTTGTCAATAGGTGGAAGGGTTACCATGGAACTCCAGGAGATGTTTTGGGGTGCTTATTATGGAAGCTGTACCGATAAATATGGTGTACAATGGATGTTTAATTGTTCAGTAAAATAAGATGTTATGGATGAGAATGAAAAAATATGGATTACAGTAGAGTCCGTTATTGAGGCAAAGCTGGATTTAGTATGGAAGTGCTGGACTACTCCTGCCGACATTGTGAATTGGAACCAGGCATCCGATGATTGGCATACTACCCGGGCCGAAGTTGATCTGCAAAAGGGAGGCAAATTTTTATCGAGGATGGAAGCCAAAGACGGGAGCTTCGGTTTTGATTTTGAAGGAGTTTACGTGGAAGTGAAACAGCCTGAATTCATAAGCTGTTTGCTGGGAGATGGCAGGAAAATGACAGTTACTTTTTTCGGTAAGGGGGAAAGGACACAAGTAATCGAATCCTTTCAAGCTGAAAGCACAAACCCAGTGGAGTTGCAGAAGTTTGGTTGGCAGGCGATACTTGACAACTTTAAAAAATATACAGAGCAAAACAGATTCTAAACAAACTTTACACGATGACACACCCGATTACAACCTGCCTTTGGTTTGATGACCAAGCCGAAGAAGCAGTTAATTTTTACCTTTCAGTTTTTAAAGACGTTGAAATTGAGAACATAAGCCGATATGGAGAGGCAGGTTTTGAAATACACGGGCAGGAAGAAGGAAAAGTACTGACCGTGGCTTTTCGCATCAATGGGCAAAGGTTCACTGCTTTGAACGGGGGACCCATGTATAGGTTTACCGAAGCCATTTCGTTCCAGGTTTTCTGCGAAACCCAGGCTGAAATTGACGATTATTGGGCTAAATTAACTGAAGGAGGTCAGGAAAGCCAGTGTGGCTGGCTTAAAGATAAGTATGGCGTTTCCTGGCAAATATTGCCTGCCATTATTCCAGCGTTGATGAGCGATCCCGCCAGGGCAGGGCGAGTAACCCAAGCCTTTCTGAAAATGAAAAAATTTGATATTGAAACATTATTGAAGGCATAGGGTCACTTGCTTTAACCAGTGAATAGTCATTAAGCATATTGTCCAGGATGCTGAATGATAAGCAGATTCAGTTTGCAGCTAATTCTCTGGATTAAATGCCAAAGCAGTTGATGAATTCGCTAAAAGTCAACAAGACTGGTCCAGTGCCTGGATGCAAAACCGGCAGGACGGGTTGTATCATTCTTTAGTACATTTGCATTCGATGTTCCACCCGAATAAATTCCTGCTTTGGTAAAAACTGATGTCATTATTATTGGTGCCGGTCCGGCAGGTCTGTTTGCGGCCATCAACTGCAATGGACAGAAGGTCATTGTGCTCGAAAAGAATGCCATGCCGGGGAAAAAACTCCTGATATCCGGTACCGGACGTTGCAATATTACCCACGACTGCAAGCTCAGCGATTTCTTCGGCCATTACGGTGAAAACCAGCGTTTCCTGAAAACAGCCCTGCACGAATTCACCAATACTGAACTGATTCATTTCTTAAATGGCCATGGTCTGGAAACTGTTGTGGACAAAAACGGGAAAGTATTTCCCGCTTCCCAGAAATCGCAGGATGTGCTCAACGTACTGACGGATGCCTGCTTCAGGAATAAGGTGGATATTTCATGCAATCAGAATGTTACAGAAATTGTTAGAACAGAAGACGGTTTCGGGATCAGAACCGGATCAGGAACATTCCATAGTAAATTCTTAGTAATAACCACCGGTGGCATGTCGTACCCGGCAACCGGGTCAAGCGGTGACGGGTATCATTTTGCCAAGCAATTGGGCCACTCGATTGTTCCGCCAAAGCCTTCGCTGAGCCCGGTTTTTATTCGTGATTACACAATGGCTTCCATTTCAGGCGTATCGGTTCAGAATAAAGCTGTTTATATCTACCGGGGAGGGAAAAAAATAAACGAGCATCGCGGTGATATAGGGTTCACCCACAAAGGTCTGAGTGGCCCCGGAATTCTTGATTTCTCGAGGCATATACTGTCAGGGGATATACTTAAAGTTAACCTTATTGACCTCAGGCCTGATGATTTCCGGAATGAGTTGATCAGAGCCTCCGAAAATTCCGGTAAAACAGCCATAAAGACCTACCTGAAAAAGTTCGATATCCCGCATAGCCTTGTACTTCTTGTTCTGCAATCTGCTGTTATTGAGCCGGAAAGTAGGCTGGCCGAGCTTGTTAAACTGAAGCGTAACCGGCTGGTGGAGGCTTTTTGTGAATATCCTTTTGTTGTCGAAAAAGTTGGTGGGTTCAATATGGCGATGGTCACTGCCGGTGGCGTGGACCTGGAAGAAGTCAATCCTAAAACCATGGAATCGAAAATTGTTCCCGGGCTTTATTTTGCAGGTGAAGTGCTGGATATTGATGGAGACACAGGAGGATTTAACCTGCAGGCTGCTTTTTCGACAGCCTGGCTGGTTGGACGTTGGGTGAGCAAGTTGGGATGAACTGCCGGAAAGATACCAAAGTGCTGGAAGTAAGGTTGTTTGCCCCTAACCCCTAACCCCAAAATCCTAATCCCTTACATCATTTTATGCTTCTCAATCAGGTCGAAGAAATTCTTCTGGTAGGTATCGCTGATAGGAATCAGGATTTCACCAATTTTAATCTGTTTGCGCTCAACGAATTCAATCTTATCGATAGCTACGAAGAACGATTTGTGAACTCGGCAAAATCCGGGTTCATGAAGGATTTCTTCTATTCCCTTCGCGTTCATCAATGTCATTATCCGGCGGGTCTTGGTCACAATTCGCCAATAGTCGCCCATGCCCTCCACATAAAGTACTTCTGCTGCATTCACTTTCTCGATACGAGTTTCGGTCTTAACAAAGAAAAAGGAACTGTTTCCCTGGGCAACTGGTCTTTCCTGCTTTTCGCGAATACCGGAATCTACATGTTTTTGCATTTGTTCCAGGGCCTTGCCGGCTGCTTTTACAAAACGATCGAATGGGATAGGTTTTAATAAATAATCGAGTACATCAAGGTCAAATCCCTGTATGGCATATTGGTCGTAAGCCGTAGTAAAAATGACAAGAGGCTTGAATTTCAGTGAATTAAGAAGTTGTATGCCGCTGAGTTCTTCCATTTGTATGTCGAGGAACATCAGGTCGACAGTATTGTGGCGGAGGTACTCCAGCGTATCGATGGCATTATTGAAAGTGCCTACCAGGTTGAGGAAGGGGACTTTGGCGCAATAAGCCCTGATAATATCGAGTGCCAGCGGTTCGTCATCTACGGCTATACAGTTGATTTTCATGTTAATTCAGGATTATAAGTTCAACTTTAAACTTCTCGTCGCTGAGGTTGATCTTTAGTTCGTGCCTGCCTGGATATAGCAATCCCAGCCTGCGTTTGATGTTCTCCAGCCCGAAGCCGCCGGATTCTTCATTCAGGACCAGGCTGGCGGACTTAATGTAGTTCTCGACAGTAAATACAAGCCTTTCGGATTCCATATTTAAATGAATGATGATGCCGGGTTCATGATTTTTATCCCCATGCTTGAATGCATTTTCCACGAAAGGGATCATGAGCATGGGTGCAATGGTACGGTTTTCCATGGATCCGTAGACTTTAATTTCAACAAAGCCTTTCTGAGTGATTCGCAACTGCTGTAACTCGATGAAACTGTTCAGGTATTCCACCTCGTTTATTACAGGTACAAAATCGGAATTTGAGTCATAAAGCATGTAGCGCATGATGCTCGATAATTTCATAACTGCCTCGGGTGCCTCGTCGGATTTGTTGTAAACCAATGAATAAATATTATTCAGGGTATTGAACAGGAAATGGGGATTTACCTGCGAACGCAGCAATGCTATTTCGCCGGCCTGTCTTTCCTTAATAAGTTCATCCTTGTATTTCTGCGACTCGAACCAGTCGATACTGAACCGGATCAGCATGGCATAGATGCTGATAATGACTGTTATTTTCAGGGTGGCCCAGAACCATTCGTATTGAAACTGAAGCTCACTGGCGGGAAGCCTCACGAGGTACTTCCAGTATGCGATTTCTATGGGCAGCCTGACAGCTGATAATGCTATAGCCAGGAGTATTACAAAAGGGAAAATGTACCACTTGCGCCTGAACCTGAGGAAGTTGGGAATGGTATAGTAAATGGTATAAAATACAAATATGTTTAAAAAAATAGTGATGAAAATATCTTTCAGGTAGATATAATCCTGCAGGTACTTGGTGTCGATTTTATTCAGGTACACCGGGAACAATGCCTGGTTGAGCATATAAATCCAGAACAGGACATGAACAAGAATCTTATATCTGCTTTTCATCGAAAGTAATTTGGATGTGATGGAAATATGAAGTGCCTAAAGTGCCAGGAGTTATAAGTGAACTTTGATTGTTAAAAGTGCCTTGAGTGATTGAAGCGCCGGGTTATCGGCAGCATGCTTCAGGCACTCAAGGCACTTGGGGCATCTTGATTAATTTTACCAGATGTTAGCCCTTTTTTCGGGGGCAATTGCTCTTTTATCTGAAGGCTGAATGTTGAAAGCCGTGTAGAAAGCGGGGATGTTGTACACTATGGCATTTACGCGTGCATCACAGGGTGAATGAACGTCTTCTTTCAGGCGGCGCATGATTTCCTCCTGGCGGGTGTTGGCACGCCAAACCTGGGCATAAGCAAGGAAAAACCGCTGTTCCGGTGTGAATCCGTCAATTTTCTCATCCTGTTTTTTGCCTTTCAGCGATTTCAACAAGCCATTGTATGCTACATTCATTCCACCGAGGTCGGCAATGTTTTCGCCAAGTGTCAGCTTACCGTCAACATGCAGTGAATCCAGAATTTTGTAGTTATCATACTGATCGACAAGAACTTTGGTTTGTGCTTCAAAATTCTTTGAGTCGTCAGCCAGCCACCAATCGTGCAGGTTTCCTTCTTTATCGTACTGGCGGCCCTGGTCGTCGAAGCCGTGGGTCATTTCGTGCGATATAACCATACCGATGGCTCCGTAATTTACAGCATCGTCAGCATCCATAAAAAAGAAAGGAGGCTGAAGTATGGCAGCCGGGAACACGATTTCATTCATGTTCGGGCTGTAATAGGCATTGATAGTCTGAGGTGTCATGCCCCATTCGGAGCGGTCTACAGGTTTGCCTACCTTGGCAATATTGCGGTTTACCTCGAACTGGCGGGCACATTTCAGGTTGGCATAATAGGAT
>JBAXXB010000075.1:0-16669 GCA_037128115.1 Bacteroidota bacterium | reverse complement strand
CCCCGACTGGTCAAATTGAACAATAAGCAGATCATGAAACATAAGCAGTGATGAAGAATGTCCATAATGGTTTTTGGGAAGCCCCAGGTTTTTGACCCACACCTTTTTCCCTTCATAATCTAGCGCAACTATGTCGCCATTGGCAAAAACGGCATATACCCTGCGACCGTCGGTAGTTACCGAAGAGGCTGCAAAACCGGTTTCTCCGTTCACTTTGGGGGCTGTGGCAGGACTGCACGGAATTTTATCGATTACTGTGCCCCACAGGTTTTTACCGGTATTCAGGTCGAAACAGAAAACCTCGCGCTTAGAGGCATCAGCACCTGACAGGAATATTTTATCGTTCCAGACTACAGGAGAATTGTATCCCTGTAGCGGAACAGCCGTTTTCCACCTGATATTTTTCCCGCTGCTGCCATTCCAACTGGTTGGAAAGCCATGCTGGAACACGGTTCCGTTCCCTCCCGGCCCACGGAACGAAGCCGAATTGTCGTTAATTTCCTGTTGCGTGGGGAAACCATCCATCGAAATGATTGCATTCGATGAATCCTGTCCTGGCAATCCCGAACTGTCGCTTACACTTGCCTGAGTTGATGTGTTAACAGCGCTTTCCACGCCGGTTTTTAAAGTATCAGCCTTGTTTCCATCCGGCAGGAGTGCCTGCTCCAGGGTTTTACCGAGTTCATTATGGGTAAGAAAGGCAAACAGCAGGGAAATACTAACCAGGAAGATGCCGGAATAAGCAACCCATTTCCTGTTCAGCTTGCGTGAATCCCAGAAATTATCAGTCGTTATACCTGGTAATCCTGGCAATTTAGCGCTCAATAATTCAGCGGTTTTCAGGCAGATGATCACAAGCAAAACGCTGAACAACAACAGGTAACCTCCGGTGCGCACCTGCCATTGATTGGTAAAAAAAGCCTTTCGCGAAAGCAGGTCAAATTCACGGATTTCTGATTTTATCTGCTCATCTTCGGGGTTATTCCTGAACCTTTCGATCAGGGTCTTCATAGCCGGTGAATTCAGAGGGTCGCTGCGTTTTACCTGGAGATAATTCACCGAAATTAAAATACACAATACGAAAGCAAGCACGGCACTGGCAAATGCAATGCTCTGAAGCAGGCGTAAGGTTCTCTCTGATGGTTTTTTCTCGTCCATTATTTCGTGTTCAGTTTCATTTTATAATTCTGGCAGCTTCACCGGGCAATAATCAACGCAACGTGCACAGCTAAAGCATGTTCCCTTGTTCGGGACATAATCGGTCCTGTGTTTGGTAATCAAACGACTGGCAATCAATCCTCCGAAAACCAACCCGATAAAACCACCCAGAATCCAACCCCCGGTATAAAATTCGTTAAGTACGGCGGCAGCCTCTTCAAAAGCCTGGCCCTGTTGTTTCCCGGCAGACTTGAATGCCTGGATTTCAAATGTTTCCGGCTGGCTTATTCCTGTTGGCGGGTTCAGTATCTGTTTTGCCAGCCGCACTTTTGCATTTACCCCTGCTAAAGGTTCGTGTAAACGGGAACCTGTCCAGCCCCCGGCAAACACCAGGAACGGAACCAGGAAGGATATGAAGATCAGCTTGCGGGCCATAGTACGTTTATCATCCGGGTTTTTCGAGGTGACAGGTATATCAATCGCATCGTAAGGACAGGAGTTTTCGCAAAGGCGGCATTGTATGCACTCAGCGGGAGTAATGGTAATATGTTTTCTGGAAAACCGGCTGGTCCAGTTCAGAAGGACTCCATATGGACAAAGAAAACGGCAGTAAGGCCTGGCTATAAAGATACCGGAAATAAGCAATATACCGGCAAATACAAACATCCCGAACGAAGCATTCAGCCTCCAGATGCCGACAAACGGATCGTAGCGGCAGATTATAAAATCAGTGCCGGTTGCAGCATATAAAACTGCCAGACCGAGGTAAATGTAAGGAATGACACCCAGCACTGTATTCAGCCGGGTCCCCAGTTTCTGCGGGCTGAAAGCCACCAGGTCCTGCATGGCACCAAATGGACATACGGCTGCACAGAAAGTCCGGCCGAAAAACAAGGTGTACACAAGCGGAAGCACAAAAAAGACCAGCGCTGATAAAGGGATGGCATACGATTTGTCAGATATCGCAAGAGCTACATTCTGTATGGAACCAATGGCACAAACACAGCCTTCACGGTAAAACCCAAAATAAGCCAGGGAGAACAGCGACATCCGGAAAATGCCCCTGCGGGAACGTTGTTTGATGACCAGCCACGAAACCACCGACAAGGAAATGATCAGAACCGCTATATCCATCAGGGCCAGTACTTCAGCACGCGGACCCGGCAGCAGGGTTTCGGGCTGAACATATCCCGAATCGAATTCAGGCTTTGGAAAACGCTGTATCCCGAATGCGTTCATAAACTGAACCGTGAACAGGAAAACAAGGAATGCCATTGCCAGGGATTTCTTCATTTAGGTTTTGTACTGGTTGTTATGTGTTTAATTCTTTGTGTTTTGCTATTGGAAACTGCTATTTTCTTTAAACCCTAACCCCCATTCCCTGATCCCTTCCCGCTTTCTTTCGTCTCGATTCCCTGCAGCAGGTAGGGTTTACCTGCCGGCACACGGCTGAAGGCTTCGGCCGGGCAATTCCGTGCAATGGAGCATTCATTGCAGTTCTTGCAGCGATCGTGCCTCACCTGCAATTGCAGCGACCCGTTGCCAAAGGCACCGCAGCCTTTCACACATTTGGCGCAACCAATACATAAGGGTTCATCGATGGTATATTGATAAAAAGGATCTTCAACAAACTTTCGTTTGATGGCGCTGGTCGGGCAGAGTTGATTTTCGGCTGCGGTCGAAATGGTTTTGGTGTCGGGTTTCAGGTACCCTCCACATAAATCGCAATACCCGCACATAGCATAAACGTGAACTGCTTTCACGGCCGAAGGTGTCATCACGCAGTTTTCGGCACAGCGGCCACACTGTATGCACTTGGCGGGATCGAGCTGCCAGACGGTCTGCCTGAAAAGCTTTGCTTCGGGCAGGTTGCAGCTATCGGATTTCTGGCAGTTATTACACGAAGAACCAAGCCGGCACTGCCCGTCTTTCACGGACCGGTATACCAATACCCCGGACGCTGCTGCCAGCCCTGTAAGGATTGTTCCCCGGCAGAGCATGTTCAGAAAATCCCTTCGGTTCTGCATCGTGTTTGTTTTTTATTCTTTTACCTGTCATTAACGGGTTTCAGTGTCTGCACACCCGTAGGGTGTCTGACACTGATGAATTTATTTCTTCGCCTCAAAAATACGGATAAGTTTCTTCACCGGGTCCAGTACAAGGATCCTGTTTCTGTTATCCACAGCCAGGTCGAGTCCCTTGGTGCCTTCTTCAAACTGGCCAGGAGTTGCAACAAGGCAGCGTAAAGTTCCGTTGGCATTATAGATTTTCACGCGTTCAATAGCTTTTTCAGCGGTAACGAAAAGGCTGTCTTGTATCATGGCAAAGTTCGAGGGGTTGCAGCAACCGCAGAATCCCTCAACGGCCATGGAGGCTTTGCCCCAGGAGTTCAAGAGTTTACCGTCGAAAGTATATTTCTCGAAACTGTGCCTACCCGGATTAACGACCCAAAGGTTCCCATCGGAACTTATGCAAAGGTCAAAATACGGGCTCGGGATAATAAATCCCGGGACCCCAATAGCAGGATCCTTCAGACCGATCTTATTGATCAACTTGCCATCTTTATCAAAGCGATAAACAACTTTTTGTCCTGCATCCGCCACAAAAACATTATTTCCCTTTACTGTAATACTGGTGATAACAGCATCAGTACCGTAGGAATTCCATTTTGACACTAGCTTGCCGTTTCGCCATATTTCGATATGATCCTGTAAGCCGAGAAAGATATTACCTGATTCATCCAAAGCAATACACAATGCAGTCCCGGTGATTCTGAATTTGCTAAGCGTCTTCCCCGAAGCATCAAAAATCTCCACGCTATCTTTCCCCGCAACGTAAATACGGCCAGAGGCGTCGGTTGTCAGGCCATGAATTTCTTCCATCTCCGGTTTTATCTGCCCGGTTTCAGCATATGCTGCACTTGTCGTATCGCCGGTTCGCACTGCATCAAGTTTGAACTCGTATGGATTAGAAGTACCAGGCTTGCTGAAGAAAAAGTCTTTTACCATAAATGCAACCAGGGCAAGAAGCAGAACCAGGGCTGTGAATAGGATAATCTTTTGTTTCATAGACAAGTATTTAGGTTAAATTCTTAGTTACTCTGATCAAGCTTTGTGCCTGGTAGTCAGCGTTATGCGTTTAATAATTTTTCTCTTTAAGTAAAAACAGGAATAAAAGCATCCCTTCGCTCCTGCATCATATACTCACTTGGGCAAAATACCTCATCCCTTATGCACCTATACAAGCATTCTAATTTACTTCGCTCTGACATCCAGGCATACCAATGTTTTCGAATCGCGCAGCAGCAGGTAACCCCCGGTGATGGCCATGGGTCCCCAGGAATCCTGCCCGTCGATAATTTTCGTTTTATCCATCACCACGAACTTCGACGTCGAGTACTTCGCAATGGTCAGTTCTCCCTCATCGCTGAGGATGAAGAACTTATTATCAGCAATTAGATACGGGCCAAGGCCGAACCGTTCGGTCTTACCGCTGCTCATCACAGCCTTATGGGTATCGCTGCCTTTATAACAGGCAAACTGTGTACGCAGCTCACCTGCATCCTTGGGAAGTATCCCGAAAAGGTATCCTTTATAATAAACCGGGGTTTGCTGTTCCGAAGCCAGGCCTTCCAGTGGTTTGTATTTCTGAACTATATCAGCCGTATACTGTCCCCCGTTTTCTTTTACCTGGATCAAGGCTGAACCTGCTCCATACCCCGCCGTCATAAAAATCAAACCGTTACCAAGTATTACCGGCGAAGGGGCGATCACCGCTGGTGCAAAGGCGGTGGTCTCCCACAGCAGTTTCCCTTTATCGCTGCCGGAAGCCGAAACCCCACATATTCCTCCAATAGAGCAATATACATACATCTTCTTCCCCTTGAAAACCAGGGGCATGATGGACGAATGTGACATCTTCCTGTTTTTGGGATTCGGTGTTTCCCAGACCTTTTTCCCGGTTTTGCAGTCAATGCCTATAATCAGTGAGTTACCTCCTGTAGCGATGACTGCCGTATCGTTGTCAATCAGCGGGCACTGGCCGGTATACCAGAAGGGTACTTCGGTTTTGTAATCGGCAGCGAGATCAAGTCCCCAAAGCATATCGCCACTGAGCCTGTTTACACACATCACCTGGCAACGCGGACCTATCGTAACCACATATTTATCGTTCACTGCCGGGATGGTGCGTGAAAGCCCGTGATTTCTTTTTAACCTGACGTGGTACCCGCGGCTCCAGAGTTCTACGCCATTGGCCAGTGAAAAACACCGAAGCAGGTCCTGTTTTCCTGTTTCGTCATAGTCTAGAATATAAACTCGTCCATCGTAAACAGCCGGGGCCGCATGGCCCTCACCAAGGGGTATTTTCCAGAGAATTTTGGGACCTTCTTTGCCCCAGGTGTCAATAAGACGGATATTCTCCTTGTTAACGTTATCGAAATCGGCCCCACGGAAACGTGGCCAGCGGGTTCCCGGAATATCGGCACAGGTCTTGAAAAAAGTAAAGGTCTCCCCTACTTTTACCGTCTGGGCTGCGACAGCTCCCGCTTTCCGATCGTCCATTCCCGGCACAGACTGCCGGAACGAACGTACCGGGTTATACATCAGCCACCATATCACACAACCCACCGCTACCAGCACGAATGCGGGAAACAGGTATTTGTATGAGAAGTTCCTAAGCATACAGGCCGGGTATAATATTCTTTAGCAAAAGTACTGTTTTCGGCTAATACTTTAAGGATACTTACCAGGTGAGAATTATTCCCTTACCCAAAGGCATAAGTATATTATTCATGGTAAATGAGCCTATCTATGTTTCCTGACCTTGTATTTACAATCATGAACTCAATTACCTGCCGGCAAGCCATTGAAATTATACTTCGACAGGCTTATTCACTTTATTGCCGGGGCGATGCTAGGCCAGAATCACTGATCAATAAAAATATATTATAGAGCTTATAACTTCCCTGTATTTTGGCTATTAAATTTAGGATATTCACGGGTCCGGTTTTCAGGAATGGTCTGACACCGGACAGGATCACTGCAAATCAGTCAGTGCATTAGATATGGCCCGAGAGTAATTGAGAAATAATACTATTTGTATGAAAATAACTACTTTTATGCCTGAAAACACTTGATTGTATGAATAAACTGGCTGTAAAACGGCTTCTCCTTTCAGTGATAACCGCGTTTCTGGTCGCGGGCTGTAAAAAAAGTGCTGAAAACAATGGAAATATCAGGCCATCAACCATGGACGAATTGAGTGTGCCTGCCTCGTTTAACTGGGAATCCTCACGGGTTATTTCCCTTTCAGTGGGAATAAATATGCTTCCTGCGCAGATTGGATCCCTATGCCGGATCTCAGTTTTTGACGGTGATCCTGCCAAAGGAGGAAACCTGCTGACCAGCGGTGCAGCAGGGTTTGGGTCCCCCTTCGAAACCCCAATCTGCATTGCATCGACACTACATACGATATACCTGGTGGCAGAGGATGGGAATATGTATACATCAACCGATAGCATGAATGTAAATGATCAGGTGAATTACAGTTTTTCACAATCCCTGATGAAAGAAACAGAATCTTCAGCCAGTGATCCTGATTGCTCAGGGGCAAAGGCGTCTAATACGCTTTCGGGTAACCAGGCGGCAAATATTAATAACGGCACAACGTATTATGTCACGGGGTCCTTTACAGGTGCCATCAATTTCAGTGGCAGCGGCGGTTCCATCAATGTATGCGGTACGCTGCATCCTTCCGTCATCAATGGTATGAATAATAACTGTATGATTACCGTTATACAGGGTGGCTCATTCGTTTACGATAATACACTTGTGATTGGCAATTCATGCCGCCTCACTACTTATGCCAATACACATGTTAATTTGGGTGGCCTTAATATGAATGGTACAGCCAGATTGATTAATCACTGCCACGACTTTGTGATCGGAGCCCAGTTTTCTCCTAACGGTTCCGTAGAAAATTACGGTTCCATGAAAATGAACAACGGTCTGAATATAAATGCCAGCCTGGGGCTGTTTGTAACCACCGACTCATTGACCATAACCGGCGACGTAAATATTAATTCCCAGGTGACAAATAATGGCCCTATAGAGATTTTTGGACATTTAAACCTGAACTCAGCCACCATATACAACAACTGCAGGCTGGTTGTTCACCAGGATCTGAACCTGAACAGCGGCAACCTGACCATGAACGGAGCCTATCTGAAAGAAGATGGGCAACTTCTGGTAAACGGGGGGGCCACGCTCCTGATGAAAAACAACTCGATGATTTCAACGGCTACCTATGTGCAAAATACAGATATACAGGGCACGGGTGGAAGGAGTGAAATTAAAATTTCATCGTCAGGATCTATATCGTCCACGTATAAGGTTAGCGGTTCCATTGAAACCATAACCCCTTCCGGCACCTTAACGACTGGTGGTACTGCCAATTTTATCAATGGTGCAACCTTGACCAAAATAAGTACCGCTAAAAACATCATACAAGTCTCGGCCTGCAACCCCGAAGGGGTGGGTGGAACACCTCCTGTTGCTGATACTGACGGCGATGGCGTTGCCAATAACCTGGATAAATACCCTACAGATCCCACCCGGGCTTTCGACAATTATTATCCTTCCCAAACCGGTTACGGTACACTTGCTTTTGAAGATCTCTGGCCGGGGAAAGGCGATTACGACATGAATGACCTCGTTGTCGATTACCAGGTAAAAACTGTGACCAATGCGCAGAATAAGATTGTAGATTTAAAACCCAAGTTTTACGTGCGTGCTGCAGGCTCAACCATGCACAATGGTTTCGGATTCCAGCTTGATGGCATTCTACCAGGCCAGGTTGCATCCGTTTCGGGCTATTCCCTGTCAGGAACCTATATATCCATGTCCTCAAACGGCACTGAGAATGGCCAGGCCAAAGCGGTTATTATAGTGTTCGACGATTACAACAATGTGATTCACAGGCCGCTAACAGGTAATTTCTTCAATACCATATCGGATGCCCCGCATGGTACTGCCGATACGGTAAAACTGAACATTCATTTTACAGTACCGGTCCTTCTGGCAAGTTTGGGAGTACCCCCCTTTAATCCGTTCCTGATCAAGAACAAAGTCCGGGATACTGAGATTCACCTGGCTGATAAACTACCCACTTCCCTTGCCAATAAAGCCCTCTTCGGCACCTCCTCCGACAACTCCAGTATTGCAGCCGGGCGATATTACAAAACGACCAATAACCTTCCATGGGCTCTAAACCTGCCTGTTACCTTCGCATACACCGCCGAAAAATTTCCTATCATTGAAGGGTATTCTTATTTCCCGGAATGGTCTCAGTCGGCAGGTACGCTCTATCCTGACTGGTATACCGACAAAAGTGGTTACCGCCAGGTACAGAAGATTTATACACACGCAAAATAATAGAGGTGCACAATGTAGTTCATGACCAGGCTGAAGAAGGGTCGGAATTCGAGATGCATTATGCGCAAATGACTATTTTTTCCTGATATCGTAAGCCAGCAAATCACCACCTTGCCTCAGGTACAGTATTCCTTCGGAAATAACGGGTATTGTAAAAAACTCCTTGGTACCCACTGGCAGCCTGAAGGAGCTGACCAACTCCATTTTCCCACCGGATGGTTTCACCAGTCCTACTTTCCCTTTTTCGGTGTAGCAATAAAGCATGTCGTCGGCAAAAATCACCGCACCCTTGTCAAACTTAAGCGAGTCGGTTACCAGTCCCGTGCTTGCATCGAGGCAGCAATAACGCCTGGGCTTGTATTGGGATGTATAGATGTAATTTCCCAACTTCACGAAGCCACCATGTACATCTGATATTTTTTCGTTTCTCCATACTTCGCTTATTGTACGGCCATCTTCGGATAACGCCAGTTTCACGGCTCCGTTGCCGCTGCCGGTCACATAATATATGAACCCGTTCTCGTAAAGCGGTGTATTGGCTTGTATATCGCCCTCCCCTACCTGGTGATGGCTCCATAGCAGTTCACCGGTAGCCGCTTCCAGCCCTACCAGGTTATGAATCGTGAAATTAACCAGTATCTTGCGTGACGGCAGGATGATGAGCTGAGGAGAGGCAAAGGCAGTGGAATCGCCCAGGGCTTTGGATACCCAGGCAATCTTACCGGTAAAACGATTCAAAGCCACGATATTGGTATCGGGGCCACCCGGCGAGCAATACACAAGGTTGTCATTCACCAGCAGTCCTTCCGCATACCCGAAGCGGACGTTTACTCCATGCAGGTCCTTCAGCATTTCGACGGACCATTTTTCGGAACCATCGCCCGCATCGAAGCAAATAATCCTACCCATGCCTGTCGAAACATAAATCAGCCCGTCGACGAGTGTTGGAGTAGAGCGCGAACCCGTAAAATTTTCCATCCATTCGCGCCCGGTTGGTTTTTTCCAGAGCAGGACCCCCGATTTATCGAATGCGAAAAGATACCCGGTGCTGTCGATTTCGCCGGTTACAAAAATCCGGTCACCGGAAATAACCGGAGAACTGTATCCATTGCCTATGCCTTCCGTTTTCCAAAACAAGGCAGGTCCACCGGCAGGCCATTCTTTCAGCAGGTTTGTTTCGTTATAAATGCCGTCGCGTGCCGGCCCGCGGAACTGGGTAATGTGCTGAGCTGTAAGTTCTGCCGAGATTGCAATAAGCGCAAAAAGCAGAATTGTCTTTTGGATATATTTCATTTTCTTATGGTTTTTTGCGTATATCGTAAGCCATCAGTGCCTTTCCATGACGAATATAAAGCACACCATCCCTGATAACAGGATGCGAAAAATGTTCCTTTGTACCGGCAGTGATTTTAAACTTACTAACCAACTCTAATTTATCAGCTCCCGGTTTTACCAGGTTCATCTCACCCCTTTGGTTGTAGTAATATAACATATTTTCTGCCAGGGCCAGGGAACCAATGCCAACTTTCAGTGAATCAAGAATTTTCCCGGTACCGGCATCAGCACAAAGCAGCGCGCGTTTCGACTCGCTACCGGTATAGATACGATTATCAATTTTAATAAATCCGCCCATATAGTCATCTACGGCAGTGTTCCTCCAGGCCTGGGTTATTTGTTTGCCATCGTCCGATAGCTTTAGTTTCACGGCACAGTTGCCATCGCCGGCAATATAATAGATAAACCCGTTTTCATAATAGGCAGAGTTGCTGTGTGTGTCGCCCATCCCGGGCTTGCGTTCGCTGAGTGGTGTATTGACCTGCTCGTGATACCAGAGTAATTTACCGGTTTCAGCATCAATTCCCAGCATAGCATAGGCTGAAAATGTTACTAATATCTTCAATGCGGGCAGTTTGATCAGGATAGGCGAATTGTAAGCCGGGATTTCACCGCGTCCTTTGCAAACCCAGTTTATTTTCCCCGTAAAGCGGTTGAAGGCTACCACGTTGGTATCCGTACCACCGGGAGTGAGGAAAACCTGCTCGCCATCCACCAGGGGTGATTCAGCGTGACCGAAAAGCGTAAACCTTCCGCGTAGCTCCTTTTGCATATCTACTGACCATTTCCGCGAACCATCCCCGGCTTCGAAGCAGGTAAGGTTCCCGAGGCCCGAGCAAACATAAATAAGGTTTCCCACAACCGTGGGAGTGGAACGGGAACCAGTATAGGACACAACCCACTCTTTTCCATAGGTTGATTTCCAGAGCAACTCCCCTTTCAGGTTAAAAGCAAAGAGGTAACCTGTACTGTCAACTTCACCGGTAATATATAAACGGTCGGTAGTAACTGCAGGTGGTCCGTAACCGTTGCCAACAACGTTGTTACTCCACAGCAAGGCCGGGCCTTCAGCTGGCCAGGATGACTGAAGGTTTTTTTCAGCATACACACCGTCGCGGTTGAGACCGCGGAATTGGGCAACTACCTGGGCCTGAATGCCTGCCGAGATCAACATCAGGATGCAAGCCAGGAAAAATGTTTTTCGGATCATACTACAGGTTTTAAGTGTTTTACAGGCGCACTATTTTTATTGCCCGCTTCCCCCGGGAAAGGGTATCAAATACAAAGTAAAAATATACTATTGCAGGATATGTAAGGTGACATTTTGATAAAGGAAACGAAAAAATCGTTGAAACCGGGAAATCAGTCTGCAACACAAAGCCTCCTGGCTGAAATCAGGCAGGCAGTTGAAGCATTTATCGAAATATTTGACTTATTTCCTGATATCGTAGACCATCAGTGAATTTCCATGACGTATATACAGGCGGCCATTATCGATTACCGGGTGAGCCCAGTGCTGTGCGCTGCCGAAAGGTACTTTAAAGCCGCTAACCTTCTTAAACCCGTCCAGGGTAGGTTCAACCAGGGCTACCTCACCGCTTTCGTCGTAAACATACAGCATACCATCGGCAGCAATGATGCTTCCAAATTTATTGTTGAACTTGTCAAAGGCTAGTTCTTTGCCGGTATTCCAGTCGATGCAGTGCAGGCCCTTTACTTTGTCGCCCATACCGTAAATTTTATCGTTTACCAGCACAACCCCGCCCATACGGCTGTCGAGATCGGCATTATTCCAGGCAGTCTCAATACTGCTGCCGTCAGCCGACAGTTTGAGCATGACCCCGCCACATCCGTATCCGGACACGCAATACAACATTCCATTACTGTAAACCGGGGTATTGGCGTGTACAGCCCACTGGTTGATTTGCTCATGGCTCCATAGTTTTTTGCCTGTTGCGGCATCAAGACCAAGGATGGATTTTTCAGTCATGGTTATCAGCACTTTACGTGCCGGCAAGGTGATGAGCAAGGGGGAACCGTAAGCACTTACCTCCCCGTTACCTTCGCTGCTCCAGATCAGTTTGCCCGTATCTTTATGCAGTGCAATTACATTATTTTTAGTCCCGCCAAGGGTGATAAACAACTTATCGCCGTCAATCAGCAGGTTTTCGGTTACTCCCCACACAATATTGCGGCCATCGTATTCCTTCATCAGGTCGGCTGACCAAAGCAGGTTTCCCTTGTCGGCTGAAAGGCATACAATTTTCCCGAAAGCACTCATCAGGTAAACTTTACCCTCATGAATGAGTGGGGTTGATCTCGTTCCGGGGAAGTTCTCGCTCCATTCATCTCCATAAGGTGTATCCCAAACCAGTTTCCCATCAAGCGTAAAGGCAAACACATGGCCTTTCCCGCCCCGTAAACCGGCGGTATAAACCAGGTCGTGCGAAACCACGGATGCCGAAGCATGCCCTTCACCAATACTGTCATTGTGCCATAGGAGTTTAGGCCCTAGTGCAGGCCACGATCGAAGCAAGCCGGTTTCGGTATACACACCATCACGGTGCTGACCGCGCCATTGGGCCGCCTCCTGTGCGGAAAGAGTTGTTGAAAGGAGCAGAGTAGCAAGCATGAAGCAGAACAAGGACCGCATAAAAAAAGTAGTTTAAAATTTTGATAAAATTACAATTAATAATTACTGGATTGGCGTTAAATCTGTGATGTAAAGTATTATTATTGTCGTACTTTTATGAACTTAACATGTTCCGGATTAAGCCTGCTTTTGCTGCTTTATTCCAACTATCAGGATAAAGCAGGTCAGACCTGTGATGATGGTCAGTAACTTGCTCAACCGGGGATGTTAAAAACAGGATTAACAGCGATTAAAGCTGTTCTTCTTCTGAGTTGAAGGGCTTATGTAAATCAGCATTAATATTTGCTACTATGAAAACCGAGTTTTTTGCCGGGCGTGAAATTAAAGGCATCCCTTCAAATATGCGTTCTGCATTTTTGAAAAACCGCTACCTCGACTCGCCACTGATGGTTGATACAGAGTATATAAAGCAGCTCACTGTGTCACATAAATCGACTGATGGCATGGATGTACTTGAACGCCGGGCTGTAAACCATGCTTATGCCTTGTCGCAAATGACAGCTGTTATCCACGAGCAGGATACCCTGGCCGGCAACAAAACCCGTTTTATCAGGGGTGCCATTCCATATGTCAACTATGCTGCGGGTCCTTTTTTAAAAGAGATGCGGAAGGAGGAACAGGATGCCCAGTCGAAACACACCGAACAAGGACATGGTGGCGGTATTGAGAAAACCAGGCTGGAAGCTGAACAGAATGGCATGCGGCTGATTTCGGGTAAGTTCCTGATTTCGAAAGAAGAATATGAAGAATTCAAAGACATATGTGAATACTGGGAGGAAAAATGCTTCATGGAGCAAGGCGAACAACTCTGGAAGAAAAATTTCAGCCAGGCAGAGTTCATCGATAATGGATGGAAGATAGGGCTTTACACAGCTCCACATGAGCCCTGCCCCGAGGGACGGCTGATCCTTGACTTTGAGACAGCCCTGTCGAAAGGGTATAACAGGATTATCACCGAAACGGAAGATAAAATAAAAGCCTTTCAACCCGGGAATATAGTCGATGGCGCCAAGCTGAATTTCTGGAGGGCAGCCATCACAGCACTTAAAGGAGCTGCCGTTTTTGCGGCTAATTATGCTGATGAGGCAGAGCGACTGGCATTGGAAGAGAAAAATCCGGCCCGAAAGGCCGAACTGGAGCAAATGGCTGATGCCTGCAGGCACGTGCCCATGGAACCTCCCCGTAATTTCAGGGAAGCGGTTCAATCGTTCTGGTTCACCTATTTACTGGGACATATCGAAGGTTCCCACCTGGGGTATTCACCGGGAAGGCTGGATATGGTGCTTTACCCTTATTATAAAAATGATCCGGGCACAACGCCCGAAAAAGCCACGGCACTTTTCGAAGAACTATTCGTAAAGATGACCCAGATCGAATACGTCGCCAGTTTGAGCTGGCAGGGGCTAGGGCATGGGAATCTATACCAGAACCTTATCCTTGGTGGAATTGACGGAAACGGCTTGCGGGCCGATAATGAACTGTCGCTGGCTATACTCCAGGCACAGGTAAATATGCAGATGACCCAGCCTACACTATCGGTTTGGTGGGACGAAAAGCTTGAATCCGAATTCCTGATGAAAGCCGCCGAATGTGTAAAAACAGGAGTAGGCTACCCGGCTTTTTTCAATCAATCGACCTATATACAGCATGAGCTGAAGACCAGTGGCCTGCCTCTTGAAACCATACGGAAACACTGCGCCATAGGCGGATGCACCGAGCCGACCCTGCAGGGCATGTCATACGGCATCGTCCAGGCCGGTTTTGTGAATCACGGGAAAATCATCGACCTGGTGCTTAACCAGGGCGTCGATCCGTTTACCGGGATCCGCATGTATACTTCAAGAAAATTAGTGTCGTATGAAGATGTACGGAGATATTACATTGACATCATGCACGATGCTGTAAGGAACTGGCAGCAATACTGGAATTATGTGATGATCGCCCACCGAAATACTGTACCCCTGGTTTTCTGCTCCGTTTTTGTCAACAACTGCCTGGAAAAGGGGAAATGCATGGATGATGGTGGTGCCGTGCTGAACCAATCCATAACTACTCTCTCCTCCGGCATGGTTAATGTATCCAATTCGCTGGCGGTGATAAAAAAACTTTGTTACGAAGACCAGGTATGCACGTTCGATGAACTTTGCCATGCTGTAAACGAAGACTGGATTGGGTTTGAGTCACTTCGGAAAAAAGCCCTGGGTGTTCCGCACTGGGGAAACGATGAGGCCTATGCCGATGATATTTTCCTGGATCTTTTCGACGAATATTGTGATTGGGTTTCGGGGCAGGTCAACTACCTGGGTAAACCATATGACCCATCTATGCTGGCTATTTCGACACCGGTGCCTTTCGGGAAAGTATGCAATGCATTCCCTGACGGGCGCAGGAAAGGCGAGCCCCTTGCCGATGGTGTCACTTCCCCTTTCCCTGGGACAGATGTTTGCGGACCCACCGCGGTGATACGTTCCTCGTCGAAAGTGGATCATACCCGCATACGCGGAGGATTGTTGAACCTTAAATTTCATCCCTCGGCCCTGAAAGGTGAGTCCGGATCGAAAAACATGCTGGCCCTGATCAGGACCTATTTCGAAAACCCTGGATTTCATGTACAGTTCAACGTGGTTGATTCCAGGATGCTTGTTGATGCCCAGTTGCATCCCGAAAACTACAGGGATCTTGTTGTAAGGGTAGCCGGCTTCTCGGCTTACTGGGTCGAAATGAGTAAGGCACTCCAGGACCAGGTAATCTGGCGTACAGAACACAGCCTGTAAAGGATGACCGGCACAATCCTCACCATCCTGAATTATGCCGTTCACGACGGACCGGGCATCAGGACTCTTGTATTCATGAAAGGCTGCCCGCTGCGTTGCTCGTGGTGCTGTAATCCTGAGTCGCAATCGGCACGACCCCAGTTACGCTATATCAGTTTTCGCTGCAAAGCCTGCCTCGAATGCGTGATCCATTGCCCGTCATCCTCTGTTTCATTCGGCGGCTCTGTGATTCAGCGTTCTTTCGAGACCTGCAACCACTGCGATCTAAAGATATGTATTGAAAAATGCAATCATGATGCGATATCGATTTCGGGGAGGGAAATAACTTCAGCCGAATTAACCGAGATCATTGCACGCGATATCCCGTTTTACCGGAACTCAGGCGGAGGTGTCACTTTCTCAGGCGGAGAACCGCTCGCTCAACCGGCATTCCTGTTCGAAATGCTTCAACAATGCAAAGCCCTGGATATACATACGGCTGTGGAAACATGCGGGTGGGCCGACAGGAAAGCGCTTGAGCTCATATTACCTTACACCGACCTTTTCCTTTTCGATCTGAAAGTCATGGACCCGGACTTGCATATTACCCATACGGGTAAAACTGTAGTTCCCATACTTGAAAACCTGGCATTCCTGGCATCCCGTAAGGCCGAAATCATTATACGTCTTCCTTTGATTCCCGGCATTACCGACACCCTCCAAAATCTTGAAAGCGTGGTGGAGGTTATGCGTCAGAATAATTTGCTCCGGATTGACCTGGAGCCATACCATACCCTGGGAAAGGAAAAATATGAAGAACATGGGATGGCGTATAAGCTGGACCACCTCATCCAATACAATGAGCATCAGATCAGCGATATAGGTAATCTATTCCACGAATGGGGCTTCCTTTGTGAAATTGTATAGGTACTACCTTTACCCAAGGTATTTTTCGGGTCCCATTTCATGAGCAGCCAGGATGATAAAATACGGCTCTAAAATATGGCAGCGTGTTTTATGCTTTGAGTGTCCACTTCCCTGGATGTAATGCAGTCCCATACAGGGCAAACATGTTTGCATAGCAGGCAACCCACGCAACGCTCCTCATCCACTTTGGCTTTGCGGAGCGATGAATCGAATTTTATTGCCTGGTTTGATCCATCCTGGCACGAGATGTAGCACTGCCCGCAGCCGATGCATTTAGATTCGTTAATTACGGAGACGACCTGGTAACGGGTTTCAAACTCGGAAGGATCCCTAAGCTTCTGCGCCGCTTTCCCTATAAGTTCATCCAGTAACTGTATGTTTCGTGTTATCATATAATCACTCAGGCCTTC
>JBAXXB010000074.1:0-16714 GCA_037128115.1 Bacteroidota bacterium | reverse complement strand
GCCGCTCCCGGTGGACAAAGCGATAATGCTATCAGCGATTACGATAATTCAAAACCATCGCTGTGGCAAAGTTCTGCTAATCAATCAAAAACAGTACGTCTTTGGAGAAAACTTTCGGAAAGGTACAAAAATGAATCGTGGGTTGCCGGTTACGACCTGATAAACGAACCAGCCTGGGATTTACCAAATGGAACGGCTTTGCGTAACCTGTATGGTAGGTTAACTGATACGATCAGGTCAAATAACGACAATCATATTTTATTTATCGAAGGTAACTGGTATGCAAACGATTATACAGGTCTAACTCCCGAGTGGGATGCCAATATGGTTTATGTATTTCATAAATACTGGTCGAACACTTTGGATGGCGATATACAATGGGTTCTCGACTTGCGAAACACGCAAAACAGACCTATTTGGTGCGGCGAACACGGCGAAAATAGCAATGATAACTTCACGAAATTAACTGAATTATTTAATCGAAATAATATTGGGATGTCGTGGTGGCCCATGAAAAAATTTGCAAGCTTTAATGATTTTGCTGATGCTGATTGGCCCTCAGGTTACAACGCTCTTTTAAATTATTTAGGCGGAACAAATCCAAATATAAATCCGGTAACAGCATTTAATACCTTAATGCAATTAGCCGAAAACCTTAAATTAGAAAATACAACTCCTCAAACAGAAGTTCTGCGCTCAATTTTTAAGCAGCCAAACAACAGAAACACAGAACCTTTTGCAGTCAATACGATACCCGGACGAATTTACGCAGTTAATTACGACATGGGCATGAATGGTTATGCTTATTCTGACCAGGCATGGGAAGACGTGCATCTTACTACCGGTATTTATGTGGCATGGAATGAAGGATGGATTTATCGAAACGGTGGTGTTGATATTGAAACATGTACTGATACTTTAGCGAACGGATATAACGTTGGCTGGTTCAATAAAGACGAATGGATGCAATATACCTGTAATATCGAAACTGCTGGCACTTATACTATCCAATTCAGGGTAGCAAATGGAAGCGGAACCAACGGAACCATTCAAATACAAAATTCAGACGGGACTGAAATACTTGCTACTGCTACAGTTCCAACAACAGGTGGCTGGAAAAGCTGGACTACCGTATCTTGCACCGGTGGCTTCGCTACTGCCGGAACGCAAAGCATCAGAATTGTAAATGCTTTAGGTGGTTTTAATGTGGCTTCGGTAAATTTTAATTTTCTAAATTCGACTATTCCGGCTACAATTCCGGTACCTGTGGTTGCGAAAGTTATTTCGTTAAAGGGAAATAATAATAAATATGTAACTATCTCTGGAACAGATAATTTAATGTCAAGCACAAGTTCTATGGTTGGGGCAACTGAAGAATTTACTTTGGTTGATCTAGGCAACGGACTGACCGCACTGAAAGGAAAAAATGGAAAGTTCGTAACCCTTAATACTGGTGATAATAAACTGTATTGTAACGGCGATACCATTGAAAATAGTCAGAAATTTACTGTGGAAAATTTGAATGGACTTTATATGATAAAAGGAAGCAACAATAAATTTATTTCATCAGAAAATGGTTCGACAGCCGGTTTAACCTGTACAAGGTCAGTACCAGGCGGTTGGGAATTTTTTAATTGGAATATCATTGCCAATCCTACTTATGGCATTCCGGATATCCCTGTTACTTCAACGTTTGAAATTTTTCCTAATCCAGCACAAAACACGCTATATATAAGTTCGTCAGAAAACAGACAAGCATCACTAATTATTTATGATTTAAGTGGACATGCACTAATTAATTCTAATTTTATCGGCAACCAGAAAAACATTGATCTTACCGGCATTTCAAACGGTATTTACTTCATGAAAATAATTGAAGGAAACAAAATGGAAATAATCAAATTTATCAAAAATGAATAGTTGTTTTTGTACAACGACAAACGAAATATCTAAAAAATTAATTAATCGAGTTTGACCGAATAAAATTTTATTTTTTGAAAAAGCCAATCAATCAACAGGTTGGCTTTTTTTATTGATATATAAGCAAATCTAAAGCTCTTTTTTGTCAGCGAAACTCTGCGATACATATAAATACATAGAATTACAAGGTGAAAACTTAGGCTTACCCAGCTCAGCAATTTGCTTCGGCTATCTGAAAACATAGAGTTGGAAAACTGTACCGTTTGAGAAAACTGTTCTTGACACGGCAAATTCTGTGGAGCAAGCGATTAAAAAATAAATTAAATAGCGTCGATATAGTTTCATTCATCGGACTTTTAGAAAAAAATTCCAAATGCCAGCCGCTAATAACTAAGGCTTCGTGTGGTTGCTTTTCGCGACCCAACATGAAGCCATATTACATGAAATATATTGTATGTGATGGTAAAACCTTTCGAAAGTTTGATATTAAAAAGAAAGAAGCTTTGTAGTAAGAAGAATTTATAAATGGGATAAAGTATGGAAAAATTAAAATTGAATGTGGTGTATATGTAAAATAAAAAGATAATATATTTGTATGTACCTATTGATATAGTAATAAATGTTGTGTAATAGGAAATATAGATAATACAGAATATCTGGTTGCTACTTGGAGATAGACTCGTTTCGCTGATAGACAAAAGTGTAGAAATTAAGGAAATAAATGCTTGAGTAGAGATAATACTTAAGTTAAGTGTTCTAGAGATTTATCGAAACTAAACATAGAACTATGATCGAGACTAATTACATCATTAATTGCGAAGTTCAGCGGGAACCAACTATTACGGGATTTGGAAATCCTGAAAACTATATAAAATCTATAAGTCTACCAAAGGAACTTCGAGTTGGAGAAGAGTTTTTTACAAGAATTAAGTCTATAGTAGTAATCCAACGTAAAACAAATCCAATAATAGAAATTTTCAAGAAACCATTTTTCTGCATAACAAAGCAAATTCGAATTCAATTTCATTGGGAAGGGATCCATGTTGTTGGATCATATATGGAGGAACCAAATAAATTTCTTCTACCAATTCCATCTCATAAAGGGGAATATAATTGGTTCTTTAAAATTATTTCTACAGGGGATGCTGTACCAGGGTTCAAACCCTTGTATATATCAATTGACACTTTTCATGAGAATGTTTTTTTGAAATGGATGTTAAAAATGTTTAAAATAATATCCCTGCTTGCTCTCATTGGAATTATTTTAATTGGATCATTCTATAGGAACTCAGTGATTGGCGAGAAAATATTTTTTGGAGAATTGCTAAAAGATACAACATTAATTGTTCGTGGATTAAGTCCATTTTTTATATTCCTCATTTTATTAGTAGCATATTGGAAGAATATTAGTGAAACATTCGAATCTTTTTATAAAAAAGAAAACCGAGAATTAGATATGAATAAAAGTTATGACGGAACTAAAGTAATCTCGGAAACTTATGGAATAGAAATTAGAAAAAATCCTTAATGAGAATGCATGCATACTATGCCGGGTGCCGCGTAATCAAGGCAGGTTAGTTTTTTGAAAATAGAACGAAATTCAAAATAAACTCTTTTAATGCCTGAACTATAGTTGTCAGCAATAAACTATAGATAAATCGAATAACTGTTATTCGTAGAAAAATAGTTATATATGCCTGATATACAGCATAAGCCAAAGGCGGAATTCGAATAATCGAGTTATACTTCTATTTACACTAACTTTATCAAATCTATGAAAGAAAGAAAAACCCTATTCCGATTTATGTTAGATGATTTGAAAAAGAATCAAGCCCCTATAAAAGAGGAATATAACTATATAGGTACAGGAAATCCTTTAGCGGATATCTTACTAATTGGTAAAGAGTGCTCTGTTTCCAGGCAGGGTAATTCAAAGCAATATAAAGAGGAGATTGTCGATAACTTTAAAATGTGGTGTACTGTTGAAGATTTTGATACCGGGAAAATTAACGAACATGATTTCGGAAATTACAATCCTCTTTATCCATACAAGGGTCAATTACTTAAAAAAGATAATGGCTCAAACCTGGGAACGAGTGTAACCTGGATGAATTATCAAAAGCTGTTTAATTTTATTTACAACACGCCAAATCATAATGAGATTAGTTTTCATGAAAAAGCATTTATAACAGAAGTGAATTCGACACCAAGCAGAAAGACAATTGAAGCGAATACTGAATCCATAGCATATCGAAAAGAGCATGTTTTGAATTCTGACTTTTTCGACAGTTTCCCAATAGTAATTCTATCAGGCGTTGGTTACTTTAACAAAACAGGTGATATGAATGAAATAGAACAATTATTTAAGGTGCGATTTACCGAAAAAAGATATGCATCCGAAAATAATCGTCAGCCTTATTGGATTCATAGGAACGATGACAGAACAAAAATCCTGATAAATACCTATCAATTAAGTATTGGGGTGGGTACTAATTTATTAAGAGAAATTGCCGAAGTAATAAAAAAATCAGGTTTACTGAAAGTATAGGCTACATATAATATAATAACTTTATCCCGCTAAATGGAATAAATCCTTCAAGCCACATGTACTACCCATATACTTTAAAAGAAAGTGCTTATCCTAGGCTGCCGACCCAGGATAAGCACAAAACTATGCAGGCAATATGATTTTTAAATGTCGGACTACCTGGAAACTGTTAATAAGGCAATTAACAGTGGTAAGTCTGAACCACGGGTTGCCTAAGTTCCTTCTTACCGTTATCTGCCAACTGTAATTACAAAGGCCTAATTGCTTTTTCGTGCCAGTTCTGTTACCGCCTGGTACAAAATATTCTGAAAAGTTTCGAAATTGGAACCGTTTATCTTTTTATTAACAAACGAAAAATTACCAACTAAAAGAGATTCGCTGTCAATAGTTATTTTTTCCTTTGAAGCGGCTTTTGCTTCCAGTTCTTTCACTTTAGAGCCATTTTCATCGTAGATAATCAACCGTATACCTACTTTTATTTTGGTATTTACTTTTTTCTTTTCCTTTCCTATCCCGGTAATATTGAATGAATTTTCCTTTGTTGAGAAGGCACCATCGGGTGAAATACTGATAACGATTTTAGCATAATTGTGAGCCATCTTCGATTTAGCCGCATTTTTAGCATTACCAATCGGGTAACCCAGGAAATATGTGACTTTATCTTTCAGAAAGTCAACGTTTTTCAGTTTTATGCCTGCCGAATCTTTTAATACAGCGTTTACTCCCTTGTAAATACTATCGGCAATGGCCTTGTTGGGAGTAATGCCCAGGTTGTTGTCGATATTTACATTAAAATAACATAGGGCAATGTTTTTTTTATCAAAGCTCTGCGCTTTTGCAGCAACTACGATCATGCTGATAAATAAAATGCTTAAAATCTTTCCTTTCATTTTTTGTTTCCTCCGGTTTTAAAATGGTAATTACTAAATGATCTAAACTACTGATTTGAACCAAAACGAAAGCAATAATAATGCCAGAAAACATTTTGCTGATTCAAACACCATGAGAGTCAAATGAAAGTTCACTAATGATTTATTCCATATTGCAATATTATAGCCTGGTCCTCAGCTGTTAACTTCCTGTAAAGAGTGAATAATTCATTTAAAATAATTGCTGAAACAACCGGCACAATAGCAAAACAAAATACCTATACCTTTGTATATTGTGCTCCTGCAAACTAACCTTCAATGCTAATTATCCCTCAGTTATGAAATCCCCGATCGCCAGATGCATACAACTTACCACTCTCCTCTTCCTGGTCCAAATTCCCTGTTCCTTTGCCCAGCAAACTGATTCCACTTGCCAGGTATTACTTAAGGCGATTTCGGGTTCGTATGCAGGCGGATGCAAGGATGGACTGGCCGATGGAAAAGGAACCGCAAAGGGGGAAGACACGTATGTTGGTTATTTCCTGAAAGGTTTGCCGGAGGGCAAGGGTGAATATACATATAAGAACGGGAATGTCTTTTCCGGTGCCTGGAGCAACGGCCTTAAAAATGGCAAAGGAAAATTTAAATCGGTATTAAACGGGAAAACCAGCGTTGTTACAGGCTATTGGAAAGACGGAGAGTATGCAGGCATATCCGAACCGGATGATGAATATAGGATAACCAACATCAGCAGAATCGAAAATTACTCCATTAAAAAAACGGCTTCTAATGTCAATATGATTGAAATTTCGTTTGAGAAAGTAATGAAAAAGTATATCCCCCGCGATTTAAGCATTACACTCTCCTCGGGTTATAAAATTGAACAAAACCTGAAAATTATAGTGCAAAACTACTCTTTACCGGTCAATTGCTCCCTGCATTTTACCATTCCTACGAGTGGTGGGGACTTGCAATGCAATTTTGGCTTCAATATTTTAAACCCGGGGAAATACGAGGTTTTTATTTCGAATAACTAAAGTCAATAACCAGCGTTAAGGCCATAAGGCAAAGAGTCTCTTCTGATCCGGTGAACAGAGATTTAACCAGAGCAAAGGTGAACAAGAACCTTTATGCCAGTTGTTGGTTTATTATTAAAAACGAGCAAAATGCAAAAAAACTGGAAATTCAAAACCGGGATATTCTTAATCACAGTTTCAACCCTGTTTTTTCTGTCAATAGCGGCATTACCGTTCCTGGATTTTTCAGGTAAATCAAAGTTGACCCTGACTACAGTGGCGGTTGTATTGGGCGAAATAACCTTCTGGTCCGGGGGAATACTGCTGGGGAAGGAACTTTTCAACAAGTACAAATCCCGGCTAAATCCCTTCAACTGGATGAGAAAGAAAACCATACAGGTTCCGGCTGAGGATTTTGGCGAGATACATACTATTAAACCTACAGGAACAGAGTAAAATGAATCCTGAAGAAAAGCCCAAAAGCGCTAAAGACAGCTTGCCGGTGATCCCTTTTGCTTCCGCAGAATTATGGGAGCAATGGCTTGAGCAGAATCACGCACTATCAAAAGGCATATGGCTGCAATTTTTTAAAAAAGGATCGGGAATCGCTTCGGTTACTTATGCCGGGGCCCTGGACGTTGCTTTATGTTATGGCTGGATTGATGCCCAGTTGAAATCAAAAGATGAGCTTTCGTACATACAACATTTCACACCCCGCCGTCCGCGCAGCCTCTGGTCGAAACGGAACATTGAGCATGTTGCCCGGCTCATAAAAGAGAACAGGATGAAGCCTGCCGGAACCAGGGAAGCTGAAGCTGCCAAAGCCGACGGCCGCTGGGAAGTTGCCTACGACGCGCAATCCGACATGAGCGTACCCGATGATTTTCTCACTGAACTAACGAAAAACGAAGGAGCTTTCGCTTTTTACGAATCATTGAACAAAGCCAATAAATATGCTGTTGCCTGGCGTATTCAAACGGCTAAACGACCCGAAACCAGGGCAAAACGAATAAATGAAATCCTGGCGATGCTGGGCCGGGGCGAAAAATTCCATATGTAAATTTGTGATTTCACGCATCAGTATACTGATTCTAAACTTGAGTCACTTCAGCACACTCCAGATACTCCAGATACTCCAAGTACTCTAAGTACTCTAAGTACTCCAGGCACTCTAGGCACTTTAGTCACTTTAGGCACTTTAGTCACTTTAGTCACTTTAGTCACTTTAGTCACTTTAGGCACTTTAGTCACTTTAGTCACTTTAGTCACTTCAGGCACTTCTAAAATCCCAGGCATCCCGACCTCCCTCACTCCAACCCTATTTCCATACGGCATTTCGAACAGAGCTGCGCTTCCTTCTGATCAATATCCTCCACATACGTGCTCGAACGCATAACGCAGTTGGGTGTATGGCAGTGAACCAGCCCGAATGTATGACCCAGTTCATGTATTATTTCCTTTTTAAACCTTTCGAACTGGGATATATCATCTTTGGGCATTCCATAACTCTCGTTGTTTAACCTGTAGAGCGAAGCAACCCCGGTGCGCCCGCCAAACTGTGCCTGCCCGAAAATATAGGTAAGTATAGGAATATAAAGATCGACATTAAACAGCCCTATGGTTTTAGCCGGGAATGGTGTGCTCAGGGAGTCGACCTCCCTAAGTAATTTATCCCCATTGTATTGCCTCCTGCCGGGGTCATAAAACTCACTGACATCAATATGCGCTTCTTTGATAAAAACCGGGCAATTAAATTCATGCCTGACTGATTCGGAAATCTTCTCGAGAAATCCATTCCCGAAACGTCCGAAAGAAATCATGGTGATAGTAGGAGTATCCATCAGTGAATTGCCGGTGTATTCAGTTAATCAGTATAATTTCCAGGGTTTAAGGGGTACTCCCGTATGCAGGTGGAAATGTCCCGGGCAGAACTTTTATCTCTTTATTGTCTTGTTTTGGTTTTGCAATGCTCTCAAATCTGCAGGAGCAGGCAGGTGAACCGGCAAGCAGGGACCAGGTTAAAACTTCCGGGTTTTAAAACGTCCTATTCAAACAACAGGCATAGGACTTCACAATTCCACATCTTCGTTTCCCACATTATTTTTCACCCTTCCTTCTTCATTCTTCATTTTTCTTACCAGCCAATTGCCTTTTACCTTATCATTCTAATTCTTCAGCCCGTATTTTTTAATCTTATGGTAAAGAGTGACGCGGTCCACTTTTAATGCCGCTGCAGTGCGTGAAATATTCCAGCTGTATTTATTCAGAATCTGGAGGATAAAGGTTCTCTCAAAATCATCCAGGCTTTCCATGGTACTATCTATCACATCTTTCCCGAAAGGAAGGTCTTTAAGTTGGATTTTCTTCCCGTTGCCCACCACGATGGCCCGTTCAATCATATTTTCGAGTTCCCTGATGTTCCCCGGGAACTGGTATTCCATGATGCGCTTCAATGCGGCAGGCTCAATGGAAAGCAACTGTTTATTCATTGAAGTGCAGTATTTTGCAATAAAATAATCAACCAGCAAGGGGATGTCTTCGGTGCGTTCGCGCAAGGGAGGAACATGAATATTCATAACGTTCAACCTGTAATAAAGGTCCTCGCGGAAGGTTCCCTTTTCGACCAGGCTTTTCAAATCACGGTTCGTGGCACAGATGACCCTGAAATCGGAAGTAATTTCCTTGTTGCCTCCAACGCGCATAAAGCTCTTTGTTTCGAGTACGCGTAAAAGTTCGATCTGCATCTTTGTTGAGATGGTAGCTATTTCATCGAGAAAAATTGTGCCACTGTCGGCCATCTCGAACCGGCCCTTACGGTTGTACAAGGCACCTGTAAAGGCACCCTTTTCGTGCCCGAACAACTCGCTTTCGAGTAAGCTCTCGGTCAGGGCCCCGCAATGCACACTTACCAAAGGGTAAAACTTACGCAACGAATTGGCATGTATAGCCTTGGCAACCAACTCCTTCCCTGTACCACTTTCGCCCGTAATAATCACAGAAGAGTTTGTCGGGGCCACGCTTTCAACCTCTTTCAGCACCTTTTTAATTGACTCGCTTTTCCCGATCAGGTCTTCAACACTTTCCAGGGAGTCGACCCTTTTCTTCAGGGTTTCGTTTTCGTGGGCAAGTGAGATTTGTTTTGACGCATTCCGGATCAGGTGCGACAGGTCATCCGGATCAAATGGCTTGGTAACATAGTCAAAAGCGCCGTCTTTCAAAGCCCTGACTGCGGTATCTACCGAGGCAAAGGCGGTCATGACAATGATAATCGAATCTTTATTCAATAATTTGATCCTGCGGAGCATTTCGAGCCCGTCCATGCCCGGCATTTTAAGATCGGTGAGAATGATGTCGAAATTTGCAGATTCGAGTATAGCCAGGGCCTGTTTCGCATTTTCGGCAACCTGCACCCGGTAACCGTCTTCGACAAACCAACTGCTTAACGAATCCCTGACAGATTCTTCATCATCAACGACTAATATTGATATCTTCTTCTCCATTTTAGAGTCTCCTTAATGTAAAATCGGTTTGTTGCTGTTTTTTCAAAAATAACACATTAGCTCCTAATCAAAGGTAATGTAATTGAAATAGTAGTGCCTTGCCCGGGCTCTGATTTCACCTGTATTTTACCTTTATGCGTTTGTATGATACCGTGAACGATAGGCAAGCCGAGCCCGATACCTCGCGCTTGTTGTTTAGTCGAGAAGAACGGCTCAAAAATATGCGGAATATCTTCTGCGGAAATGCCAATCCCGTTATCCGAAATTTCCAGCCGAACCGTATCCTCATCAGGATTAGTCGTTCGTATGACAATTTCCCCGTTCTCGGTAGATGCTTCGGTTGAGTTGACAAGCATGGCCACACAGGCCTGTTTTATCTGGTTCGGGCTGCAATAAATCAGGTCGGACTTGGCTGTAAAATCGGTAAGGAAAATGATATTCGCAATTTTGATGGGATGCGACATCAAATCATAGGTTTCATGCAGAATTTCATGCAGGTGCCTGGGCTCAAAATCCTCCTGGTCTTTTTTCGAAAAATCGAGTAAGCCTTTAACTATATCGCCGCACCGCTTGGTTTCAGTCTCTATCATTTTCAGGTGCTTCAGCATGATCTCTTTTTTGGCCTCCGTCAGATCAGGATTGCTTAATAATTTGTGGACCAATTTTGTATAAACCAGGATTCCGGATAATGGATTATTGATCTCGTGAGCCACCGAAGAGGAAAGTTTTCCCAGCGAAGCCAGGCGTTCAATATGTATGAGTTCCGATTGAGCTGTACCTAATTCCTCCGTTTTTTTCTGGACTTTATACTCCAGCTGCTGCGACCAGTTTTCCAGTTCAATGGTAGCCGTCTGAAGGTTATCAAGCATATCATTAAACGCAACCGAAACCATTCGCATATCGTCGAGTTGGTTGGGCTTGATTTCAACCCTGGTATTTTTGTCGCCGTTTGCCACTGCAATGCTTGCTTTTATCAGTTCATTCAGCGGGTTTTTTATTTCCCTGCGGGTAAATAGTATAAGGAATGAAGCCAATAATAGAGTTGTCAGTATAGCCAGCAGGTAAAATTCCCGGGAGGACTTCGCGACAGCGGCATCCAGTTCTTTCAGTGGCACCCTGATTACCAGTGAACCCAGCACTTTATCAGTCACTTTGTGGGCATGACAAGCATTCTGATAACAGGACTTTGAGTTAAGAATGGGAGAATTAATAAGGAGGTGCCTCTCGCTGTTATCACTTTTACTCATTTTGCATTCGCTGTCCTTACTTATTATTTTATAGGTTTTCTCCTTTTTCGAGAACATGGATCCCTGGTTTGCATGACAATGTTTACAATTCGGGTTAATATGTCCTACTGTATCGGAAGGGAAAGAGGAATAAACAAGGCTATCGTTACTATCATACATGTTAACATCTTCAATTCCAGGAAGTGTATGAATAACATCCAGGGTATTCTGTAGTGCGCTTTCATCGTTTTCGAGCATAGAATGATATAAGGCTCCTTCAACCAGGGAACCCACATTATTTCCACTTTGAACTATGACAGTATTCAGGTATTGCTCGTATACAGATTTGAAAATGATCCCAAACGAGACAAACAGGAAGATGGATAAAATAGAAATGATAAGGACCACCCGCCCGAAAATGGAACGCCCGAATTTAACATACTTCCCAAGAAAAGTCTTTCCCCTGGTCTTATGATTATCTGTGTTAGCATTAAAAGTCATCATAAACGCATTTAGTAAAAGTTGAACTCACACTCGCATATATTTGATCTTGTGTATATAACACTGCAATATAAAAAAAACCGGCGAGAAATAACCGGTTTTTTATTTTTTTCAAACGACAAGTTTTGATTTCATCAAAATGTATAGTTATAATTTGTGCGCAGCGTAGAAATAAGATGAACCTTTTCCTGTTTATGTTATGGATTTAAGAATTCTTTCTGGAAATCCTGCCAGAATTCATCGGGCAGACCCGAAAGTGAATTTTCTGCCAATTCGCCCCCATCCTGCATAATGGCAAGAGATGCCTCTGGCGAATATTTACTGGCATTATGGGCTAAAAAATCCTTATACCTCACTAATTCATTCGTAAGAAAGCCTGTTGCTTCTTCGGCAAGGAAACAGGAGGCAATTTCTTCCACCCAGTGTGTAGGCTTTATGCTATAAATCCAACCTTTGCCATATGGGTCCTGGTACAACAGATCATGATTCAGGCTAAGTTCAGGGTTGGGTTTGACAATATTCCCTGAAACAGGGGAAAATACCTTTAATTTTCGTCCATCCTGGTCAATCTCAGCTAAAAGGTCTCCCTTTTGGATAGGTTCACCTGGATTTTTCAGGTAGTTCACCTTGACCTCACCTGTAATATGGAGCAATAGATCATCCAGTCCTATACGGGCTATGCCCGATCTTTCGAGGTGCGCCCAGGTGTGATTCTTGCTATGAAAGATTCCCTGCGGCACCCTCGACATATTAATTTTTAGAACACCCACCACTTTGCGGATCCTCTCCCTGATAGTGGTCTGCTTGTTCAGTATGAGCCAGAAAGGGATGAGCAACAAAAGGAAAGCTATAATTACCAGGTATTCAATCCCTTTTGTGTCGAAAATGTTGTAATAGCTGTATCCGTCCATTTTTTTGATTTTTATGCCCTCAGGTTATCGCTACCGAGAGCTGTTTGTGTTTTTTTATTTTCATGCACCCAAGCCGGCGATTCCCGCAACACAGGCATACGGTTGATCACCCACCTGAAAATCCAGATTTCCGTAAATAATACGGTAAGTGTAACTACAATTTCCATCCAGGAAGGCACATAATGCACAGCCATGTCCCATCTGAACCCTATTACGGTAACATTAAGCCTGTTCAGTATTACTCCAACCATCGTTAAAATGGCGGCAAGCCTTATCATCAGAATACTGTTGGTCCTGTAGCTATAATAGTATAACAACATCGGCATCAGTACAAAACCTATCATCTCAAGCAGATACCAGTAGCCCATGGGTGTATTGAGCAGGTCCCAATGTTTACCATGTATAAAAACAAGCAACTGCAGGAAAAAATAAGCAAACATAGTACCCGTGCATATCTTTGCCAAACCATGCATGATTCCGTGTTCAGCCTTTTTATTTTTCCCGCTGATCTGCCCGGCAAATACCTTGCTGCTGATTGACCCTTCGAAAATCACCATCGACAGGCCTGCAAATATGCTGGAAACAAGGAACATGACTGGAATAAATTCGGAATACCAGAGCGGGTGTATCTTTTCTTTTGCCATCAGATAGAGGGCTCCTAATCCGGATTGATGGAGCATGGATAAGGTTATTCCAAAGATTACAGCGGCGAGCGTCATTCCTGAAAGTATTTTATGTGCCCGCCTGGCTCCAAGCCATTCGGCAATAGCAGGCGAAAACTCAATCAGTTGGGCGATCATATAAAGCAGGAAATGCCATGCCACCAGAAACAGAACTGAACTTACCCCAAAATTATTCCCGATAATGGGGTTGATCACGTTCCAAGGACGTCCCAAGTCGAGTAATAAAGCCCCCGCATAAAAGAGATAGGCGAGGAAGCCGTTCAGTACCGTTACCCTGACTATAGAATGATACTTTTGCACATTCAGTATATAGACCACGAAAGTGATCACATAAGCCCCACCGGCAAATGCGACACCTGTCACCACATCGAAGCCTATCCATAAACCCCATGGCATTTCCTGTGAGAGGTTGGTTATTGAACCTATACCTTTCCAGAAACGGATAACTATGAGAAAGACCCCTAAAAGAATGATGGGTAAAGAGATGATGTTAAAAGGCGTAAACCATTTGCCTTTTGGCTTGAATTCCCGGAGGAGGAAACGCCAGATGGGCTTCCCATCATTATCAGCTGAAATTATATATTCTTTATTCATCTTCGCTGTCTTCATTTAAATAATCCTTTTTGGTAGCTTGTTGAATACCAAGTAGCAGTGCCGGAACCAGGACGAAAACACTGGGCACACTATAGAGAAATCCTTTGGTTAACGCAGGATAGGATGCTTGCTGGACCGAAGTATTGAGCCCGATTTCCTTAAAGGGAACTGGTGAAATGTAGAGCCAGCAAGTCCCGCCCGCTTCGTGTTCGCCATAGATCTGATCCACATACTGATCAGGTTTTTCATAGATTCTTCGCCTGGCTTCATGGATCAGTTCCCTGCGTGTCCCGAAAGTCAGGGCCTCATTAGGACAGTTTTCCACGCAGGCAGGAAGTTCTCCTTTCTGCACCCGGGTATCGAAACACATCGTACATTTCTGGATTTTAGGATTCGGACTGTGGAATTCAAATTTCGGCATATCAAACGGGCAAGAAACCATGCAATAGCGGCATCCCATGCACTTGTCCCCTCTCCAGATAACGGGACCTTCTTTAGTCTTGTACATAGCCTGTGTCAGGCAGGCTGAAGCACAGGCCGGTTCGTTGCAGTGCATACACTGCATCTTAGCATAGACTTTGCCTTTTGAAGTGTTGTACTCATTAACTACGGTACGCCTGGTTTCATCAGGCTTACGCAAACTTTTGATGTTTTTGGTCGGAATGGGTTCGGGCAAATTATTTGCTTCGGCACAGTCATATTCACAGCCCCGGCAACCTGTGCACCGGGTGGAGTCATACAAGACCCCATGAAATTCCTTTTCATTTTTCGCACCTGCTGAAGCATTCAATTCTTTTCCGACGGCCAGGGAAATCCCTGTTGCACCCATAACCTTGAAGAAATCTCGACGATGTAAATCCATGTTCCTGCCTTTTAAGTGAACTAAACCTCATATCTACAGAAATGATAACTACTACTATTTGTAGAAGTCAAGAAAATTGCTTTGGAACTCTTCCCATACTTCCGGACCAAAATCAGATAGGATTCCGTCTTTGAGAAGGCCGCCATCCTGGAGTACAATATGAGAATATTCAAGGCTGTTTGGTCTCAATGTTGTGGCAACAAAGTCTTTCACCCTCGAGAATTCGGTATTCAGCCATAGTTTGTATTTCTCAGCCATGTCCAAAAGTTGAATCTCTTTTATCCAGTTCGAGGGTTCTATCACATATACCCAACCGTCCCCATAAGGCGATGAGTTGATGGAAGAGGAATCCCTGCTTAAGACCTCATTTTGTTTGGTAATGGTTCCCGAAACGGGTGCGTAAAGCTTTAGCTGCTTGCCAGCTTGAATGATCGACAATAACAAATCACCTCTTTTTATCTTCTCACCCGGCTTTTTCATTTCAAGCCTCGTGATTGGACCCGTAATGTGTTGCATAAAATCATCGATACCCAGAGTGGCGGTTCCATCTTTTTCCATAAAAGTCCAGGTATGTGTTTTATCAAAATACAAGCCTTTGGGAACCAGAACAGTGTTCTCATCAAATCCAGCTATTTGAACCAAGGAACCACCTGTACTCAATACCGATCTCTTCCTGTAGTTGTGGATTATTGCATTTATAATTAACCCTAATGCAATTCCTGCTGCCAGGGTTAAAAGAATCCAGTTGATGAGGGAATTTGAAGACTCTTGTGGCAATTCAGCTAAACTTGCAACATTTATCTTTTCCAATTGCGATTGGCTTTCAGTGTCCACCAATTCACTATACCCCTTCAATTCCATCACCTTCTGCCCGTCGGTCAGCACCCAGGAAAGGAATGCCAATTCAGCGGCATCAGTGGGTTGAGCTTTGCTCACAGCATAAATATTGGTGTATAAACTTTTAGGATATTTCCCTATCCAAATTCCACGCTGAAAAGCGTTCAGATCACCATATATGTCTTCCATATTATCTATGCTGCCGTTCCCGTTTTTATCAATCGGCAATAACCTGATATTTTCAATCATCCCGTTTGCACCCATGCCGGGCAGGTCAGCCATTTTACAAAAACCGATGGCAGAGGGGTCTTTCTGAATTGCTGCAATTACTTCGTCCCTGTTGCCGAATGTTATTCCGTTCAGCGGAAGCTGGTTTTCCTTAAGGTAGGAAGCTACACCGCTTTTTACCGACTCATCGTTCACCATAAAAATATGGATTGGTGCGTTCATTTTGCCTTGTAGTACTACTCCCCAGTTTTGTTTCAGAGGGCTTCCGAATAGTTGAACAAAAGCTTCTCGTGTGACACCGTGCCTGACAATTTCAACCAACAAAGGGTTTCCTGTATTCATCACAGGAACAATAACATCTCTTCCTACCGCTATCTTCCAGTTTGTTTCTCTGGTTATGGCTGCATTTGATTTATTTGAAACGAAACTCAGGTTTTCATCATTTCCTAAACCGCCTGTATTTCCCGTTGTATTGATAACGTTAAGCTTCATTTCAGGATTAAGCCCCTGGTAGACGCTGACCCATTCCGAAGCCAGTCCATATAACTCAGGACTGCAGCTTACTGTGATGGAACCTTTCTGCGAGCTTGGATGGTTGCTTGATACTCCCTGACTCGTTGCACTTTTGCAAAAGATAAGAAGTAGAATTCCGACGAATAATAAGATTGTTGTTTTCATGATTTCCAGTATTTCGATTCACCACATAGTATTCAAATACAGTGCCAAAGCGAAACATTAGGCATATACCGCTGTTTATCAGGATAATATACTACAGTGTGTAGAACATCCTTACACCAATAGTGTTGATTAAATCAACACTATTAAAATACAAGGGCTGCAAGTTACTGAAGTACAAACTTTTAATAGCAAGTGTATAGTTTATATACACATGTTGCGTTTATCATCACATTATTGCATCATCAAAATGGAATGAATTGATTAGCTGTTAGAAAATAAAAAATAATTGTAATTATTTACCTGCCTCAAATCTACAAAATCTAAGGTTATGAACATTTTTC
>JBAXXB010000073.1:0-16925 GCA_037128115.1 Bacteroidota bacterium | reverse complement strand
CCATACGGCCCAGCCTTCGTTAAGCCACATGTCTTCGGCTGAAGCACAGGTCACCATATCGCCGAACCACATATGTGCCAGTTCGTGGGCATACCACCATTCGTGATCTGCGCTTCCGGTCCAGCCCGAAAACGGGTAGCTGATATTGCAGGCATGTTCCATGGCCCCCAGGCTCTCGGGAGTGCCGGTGTAACCTATCCTTTCGAAAGGATAAGGACCGAAATGGCTTTCAAATACCCGGGCTATGTTTTTGAGGTTGATAAAGGTACCGGCCACTTTGGAGGTATCCTCCGGTTGACAGTAATAGGTTATCGGGATAATAGCCTTTTGGCCGTTAAACGTATCGGTTCGCAGTTTGTATTTCCCGGTGGTGAGCGAAATCAGGTAGGCCGGCAGGGTATGCATGGTTTTCCAGTGCCAGGTGGAGGTATTATTTCTATTATCCTTAACCCCAATGAGCAAGCCGCCGCTGATGGCTTTTTTGTCATTATCCACGGTGAGGTACACATCGTACAAAGCCCTGTCGTGAAAATCATCGATGCAGGGGAACCAGGCCTTTCCCAGGTTATGAGGAATGGAATTAAAACCTACGCCAAGGTTCAGGGCGTAATCGCCCGAAAAATGAAATCCTCCCCAACCACTCTGATCCGTAAAAGGTTCACCATGGTAATAAATGGTGGTATAAAGGGTATCGCCTTTAAATGCGGGCGCAGGAAGAGCAATAAGAAGCTGGTCACCTTTCTGAACGAAAGCGTTGGTTCTGCTGTTTCTTATAAATACGGAGTCTACTTTCAGGCTGGCCAGTTCCAGTTTTATACCAGAAAGCGAATTATGTTTGCATACGAGTTCAGCCTCAGTGTAACCTTGAATGGTTTTAGCCGTCAGATTGATATTTGTCAGGTGAATTCCGTAATGTATAGCCCCTAATGTATCGCTGTATATAGCTCCGGAAGGCTTTTCCACAGGTGAAAACCGGGCCCGGGCGACTTCTGGGGTATTTAAAAGGAAAAAGTAGGCAAAAAAGACAAATAAATTTGTTTTTGTCATCTGTTTATAGCTTTGTTACAATAACTTTGTAAAATTAAATTAATACTACATACTCACACTGTAATTAGGACTTATAACTGGTTTTCCATGAGAAAATATATTTTGATGATTTCCTGCCTTTTGCTGTTAAGCACCTTAAAGGCACAGGAAGTATGGACACTCGAAAAATGTGTTGAATACGCGCTTTCCAACAACATCCAGGTAAAACAGCAGCTATTGCAGGTCGAAAGCCAGCAGGCATTGTTGCTGCAGGATAAACTCAGCCTGGTACCTTCGCTCAATGGCGGTGCCAGCCATGGCTATAATTTTGGGCAGACTGTCGACCGTTACACAAACCAGTTTGCAACCAGCAGGGTGCAGTCGGATAACTTTTACCTGGGTTCTACGGTTACTCTCTTCGAGGGTTTCCAGAAAATTAACCAGATCAAGCAGCGGAAAGTAGACCTGGAGGCTACCCGTTACGAGACGGATAAATTTATGGATGATATGTCGCTCAGCATAGCAACCGGGTACCTGCAGATTCTCTACTACAATGAACTGGCAAAAACAGCAGCCAGCCAGCTTAAGGCAACTGAACTTCAATCCGACAGGCTTAAGAAAATGGTTGATGCAGGAGCCGTAGCTCAGGGTGATTATTATACTCTCGAAGCGCAGCGGGCAGCCGATAACTCACAGCTGGTGAGTGCCCTCAATAATCTTGATATTGCCAATCTTACCCTGGTCCAGATGCTGGATCTACCATCTTCCCAAGGGTTCCAGATCGAATTCCCCGACCTTGATATGGGTTTGCAACCCACACTCGTCGCATCACCCGACCAGATTTATGGTTTTGCACTCGAAACACAGCCCTCGGTTAAGAGTGCCGAGTCGAGGGTGAAGAGCTCCGAAATAGGTTTAACCATGGCCCAGGGCGCCCAGTCGCCATCGCTCGCATTGCAGGGTTCGCTGGGTACAGGTTTTTCGGGAGCTAATAAAATTTTGGATACGGTTACATATAATTTAAGTGTAAAACCTTTTGCCGACCAGGTGAAGGATAATTTCAACCGTTCCATTTCGCTTAACCTCAATGTTCCCATATTCAACGGCTGGGCTACACGAACCGCCATCAGCAGGGCCAGGATCAATGTGGAGAATACGAAGTATAACCTGGAACTTTCAAAGCTGCAGCTCCGCAAAACCATTGAACAGGCCTATGCCGATGCCAAGGCAGCGCTCAACAATTACCAGGCTTCCACCACGGGTGTAAATGCAGCCCGCGAATCGTTCAGGTACGCCGACCAGAAATTCAGCCTGGGATCAATGAATTCAGTGGATTACAACAACTCCAAAAAGGACCTCGAAAAAGCGGAATCCGATCAGCTTCGTGCCAAATATGAATTTATTTTTAAAAGTACTGTCCTCGATTTCTATATGGGTAAACCATTGACGCTCAAAAGGAAATAGGGATTCGTGATTGCATCAAACAAACTCAAAACAAATACATAACTTAACCCATATCAACAATGTTTACGAAGAAAAAGGTTATCTGGATACTGATTATTTTAGTTGTTGTTCTGCTCATTGGTGGTGTTGTAGCCAAGAAAAAAGGCCTGATAGGCAAACCCGATGAAACCAAGATTTCGACGGAGAAGGTTACCAAGCGCACCATAGTGGAAGTAGTTTCGGCCAACGGGAAAATAGCTCCCGAAAGCGAAGTGAAACTTTCGCCCGATGTATCAGGCGAAATCATCGAGTTGTATGTTAAAGAAGGCGACCTGATCAAAGCGGGCCAACTTTTGGCTAAGATCAATCCTGAAATATACCTCTCGAACTACGACAGGACCATTGCCTCGCTTAACACTTCGCAGGCAAACCTGGCAAATTCAAAGGCACAGCTGGCACAGGTAAATTCACAGTTTATCAACGCCAAAAGCTCTTACGACCGCAACGAGAAACTGCATAACCAGAAGACGATTTCAGATGCGGAATACGAGACATCGAGAGCCAATTTCGAAGTAGCCAAGGCGCAGGTAGAAGCCGGCGAGGAAAGCGTGAAAGCAGCAGCCTTTAATGTTAAAAATGCAGAGGCCGGTGTGAAGGAATCGAAGGAAAACCTCTCGAAAACCTCCATTTATGCGCCTGTAGGAGGCACCATTTCGAAACTGAACCTCGAAAAGGGCGAACGCGTGGCCGGGGCTTCGCAGTTTGGTTCGGGTACCGAAATTCTCAGGATCGCGAACCTGCAAACTATGGAAGTTAATGTGAGTGTCAACGAAAATGACATTGTTCGGGTAAGGCTGCACGATACCGCCTTTGTGGAAGTGGATGCATACCAGAATCGGAAATTCAAAGGCATGGTAACCGAAATCAGCACCTCGGCCAATACCGTGGGAGTTAGCGCCGACCAGGTCACCAATTTCGATGTAAAAATCCGTATCCTTCCTGATTCCTATAAAGACCTCATCAAGGCTGATAAGCCCAACGACTCGCCTTTCCGCCCCGGTATGTCGGCAACGGTTGATATTCGCACTGCCAGCATGGCCGACGTACTTACACTCCCCATCCAGGCTGTGACCACACGGGCAGACACCACCCAGGCTGCCATGAAGAAAGAACAGACTGAGCAGAAGGACCAGAACGGAGGATCGGGTTCAGGAGTGAGCACCGACGATTCGAAGAAGAAAGTGGAAATAGCCCAGGAATATGTTTTCCTGTATGATAACGGCATAGCGAAAATGGTGAAAGTAAAAACCGGCATCCAGGATAACAACTATATCCAGATAGTTGAGGGCCTGAAAGAAGGACAGGAAGTGATAACCGCTCCTTACCGTGCTGTTTCCAAGAAACTGAAAGAGGGTGATAAGGTGAAAAAGGTTGATCCCAAGGATTTATATACCGACGATAAAAAGTAATAACCCATTTATTTTGCGAGAAGGGCCCGGTAACGGGCCTTTTTTTGTTTTAAGATCGTAAATTTGCGGAAAAAGGGTTTAGGTTTTTGGGGTTAGGTTTTAGGGAGCCGAAACTCTACTCCTGCTAAATTGCACTTCATACATTCGACTTCATAATTAAACAACTTATGGCCATCATTCTGGGTATAGAAACAGCAACATCCATCTGTTCGGTTGCATTGGTAAGTGACGGTAAACTGCTGGCCATACGCGAATCGGAAGGGGCAAAAGAGCATTCGGCGGCGCTTACCGGTTATATAGCCGATATTTTTGCGGAAGCAGGCTTAAGCTACACCCAGGTGGATGCGATAGCCGTAAGCATGGGCCCCGGATCCTATACCGGCCTGCGCATAGGCGTTTCCTCGGCCAAGGGCCTGTGTTATGCCCTCGATAAACCCTTTATTGCCATCGACACCCTGAAATCCCTGGCATGGCAGGCCCTGCAGAAGTGCAAACAGCTGAACCTGAGCACTGAGAATGTACTGCTTTGCCCCATGCTCGATGCCAGGCGCATGGAAGTATATACCTCCATGTTCGATAACGGCCTGAACATGCTGGAACCCGTGAATGCACTGGTGGTGGATGAGGATGCTTTTGCTGCTTATGCCGGCAGGGAAATCGTTTATTTCGGCGATGGCGCCCTGAAGTGTAAATCCCTGTTTGATCTTAAAAGTGATTACCTATTTCTGGATGGTATTAACCTTTCGGGAGAAGCCGTCGGTATGTTGGCCGAAACTGAATTCCTGCAGGGTAATTTTGCCGACCTGGCCTATTGCGAACCCTTTTATTTAAAGGATTTTATTGCCGGTAAGCCCAGGGTGAAGGGACTGTATTAAAGGAAATTCTTAATTTGTTCTGATAGTGATTTCGGCTTAAGTCCAAATAATGGCTGGGGTAGCCTCCGGCTTCTGATTCCGTTTTGAAGTATTTTCATTGCATTAAGTTTGTGTGCTTCTTTCCATGTTTTACTAAAACAAATTGTAATTCATAGATTTCAACGTATGGAATAGTCTATTTTTTTAATTCAGATGTGTTCCATATATCGAAAATCGTCTATATTTGTTTCACTTTCAATTGAACGATCCATCCCATAATTTTTGTAAATTAAATGGAATATAAGATACTCCAACCCGAACGCCGCGGCAGCCTGCTGCTGGTAACCATCAACCGTCCCGAAAGCATGAATGCGCTGAACACAGCCTTTTTCGATGAAATGGACCAACTGATTGCAAACGAAGCCGCCGCCGAAGGCCTCACAGCCGTAGTAATAACCGGCACGGGCAAAGCCTTTATTGCAGGCGCCGACATTGCCGAAATGGTAAATATGAGCCCGGCCGAAGCCGAAGCCTTCTCGCTGCGGGGACAAACGACCTTCAGGAGTATTTCGACCACCGCTGTGCCGGTGATTGCCGCCATCAACGGCTTTGCCCTGGGCGGAGGGCTAGAACTGGCCCTGGCCTGCGATTTCCGGATAGCTTCAAGCAATGCTAAATTTGGGCAACCTGAAGTGGGCCTGGGGCTTATTCCGGGCTACGCCGGTACACAACGCTTACCCAGGCTAATAGGTATGGGAGATGCGCTCTTTATGCTCACTACCGGTGAAATGTTTACGGCTGCCGATGCCCTGCGCATGGGTATTGTGCAGAAAGTTACCGAACCCGAAGAACTGATGGATGAAGTGCTGCGCATTGCCTCCGTTATTGCTTCCAAGGGCCCTGATGCAGTAAAGCTCGTAAAATTTGTCACACGCCAGGGTTACCAGGTATCCCTGGCACAGGGAAGCCTTCTGGAAGCCCAGTCGTTCGGACTGCTCTTTGGCAAACAAGGCACCGAAGGCATGAATGCATTCCTCGAAAAACGCAAACCACAGTGGTAGAAAGTCAGGCATCCTGAAGCTATACCCATTTAGTGAATACTAATTTTTCCTCTCAACCAGTCGCCCCTCACCCTCATCCCTACTCCACGTCCTTCAAGTCAAATCCCCAATCATGGAATATATAAATCAAATTCAAAAAGTTTCCGTACTCGGTGCCGCAGGCAAAATGGGTAGCGGCATTTTGTTGCTAACAGCTATCGAAATGGCCGACCAGATGCTTAAACCCGAGAACAAGGGAAAAACCTTTGTGCTTAATGCCATTGATACGTCCGACGAAGGCCTTAGTGGCCTGTTGAAATACCTGCGTTCGCAGGTGACTAAGGCAGCCGAGAAGAAAGCAGTACTGCTTCGCCGTCTCTATGCCGACAATCCCATGCTGATCGAAAACAGTGAAATTATAGAGGCTTATGTTCAGGATGTAATGAGTGTGGTGCGCACCACAACGCGTATTGAAGCCGCCTACGATTCGACGCTGGTTTTCGAGGCCGTTAGCGAAAACCAGGCCCTTAAGGAAAAGCTCTTCAGGATGATCAACGAAAATAATATTTCGAAGCCCTGGTTCTTTACCAATACCTCGTCGGTTCCCATAGGCGGGCTCAATAAGAACGCGAATCTCGAAGGCCGCATTCTTGGATTTCACTTCTACAACCCGCCTGCGGTTCAAAAACTGGTTGAACTGATCACCATAGCCGAGAATCCTGCAGGGATGGTTGAATTCGCCCTCAAATATGCCGCTAACCTGCGAAAAACAGTGGTTCCTTCAAACGATATTGCCGGTTTTATCGGCAACGGCCATTTTATGCGAGATGCCCTGTTCGGGATAAACGAAGCCGAGCGGCTTTCGGATGAGATGCCTTTGTACGAAGCTGTTTACTGTATGGATCGCGTTACACGCGATTATCTCTCCAGACCGATGGGCATTTTCCAACTTGTTGATTATGTTGGCCTGGATGTCGTTCAGTTTATATTACGTGTCATGCAGCCGCATATGCCTGGCGAAAAACTTCACAGCAGCCTGCTCGACGAACTGGTGTTGAGCGGTGTGAAAGGGGGGCAGTTCAGCGACGGGAGCCAGAAAGATGGTTTTCTGAAGTATGAAAGAGGCCGCCCGGTAGCTGTAATCGATAAAATTACAGGCCTTTATATCGATATCAATACTTTCCGGGATACTGCCGATGCTTACTTGGGGGAAATTCCTGCCGAAGTATTACCATGGAAGAACCTGGTGAAGGTTGCCGACAAGGATATTATCTTAGAACCTGCTTTTAAAGCCCTGCAGGTTTCTGCAACCAAAGGATCGGCACTGGCAGTAGCCTATGCGCTGAACTCGCGTGAGATCGCACTAAAACTGGTAAGCGATGGTGTGGCACAGCACGAGAAGGATGTGAACACCGTTTTACTCACAGGTTTCTTCCATGCCTATGGCCCTATCAACGATTATCTGTAAGCTAAGTTATCGTTTACTAATCCCGCTAAGTAGTTATATGTAAGCGATTTTACCAATTCTGTGATGAGAAAAGGGGAATGCGGATTTTAGAATATCATATCCCATCTCAGACTTTAAAGAGCATAAATGCAGGTAATTTTTCTAGATTTTTAAATAGCCTATAAAACAATTGAAAATGAAAATACCATCACGTAAAATATATATGGCCGCCGGGTACAATACCATTTCACTGGGTACCGGCCGCAAGGAATTTAACCCCCGTTTTGTGCGTCCCGGTCTGGAGCATTATATGAAAGAAGCCGGGCAGGCAGTCATCGCACAACTGGGCGGGGCCCAGAATGTCGATGAAAGTGCGGTCGGGAATTTTATGGCTGCACGATTCAATAAGCAGGCCCACCTGGGTGCTTTTATGCCCATGGTCGATAAAGGCCTGCGCTACAAACCTTCCATCAGTGTGGAGGGAGCCTGTGCATCGGGTGGACTTGCGCTCATGACAGGTATAAAATCGGTATTAGCAGGAGCTGATACAGTGCTCTGCTTGGGTGTGGAGGTGCAGAACACGGTAAAAGCCATTTATGGGGCCGACATATTGGCCGGCGCCGGATGGTTCAACAAACGGAAAGCAGGCCATGCCTATTTTTTCCCGGGGCAATTCAGCGAGAGGGCAGGAGCTTACTACCAGGAATTCGGTCGCGATAATGCCCGCAAAGGATTCGCCCGTTGGTTCCGCAACGCCATTGAAAATGCCAGGTTATGCCCCACTGCCCAGGAACATCATAATACAGTCGCTGATCTCGAAACCCTGGCGCTTACCGAACCCAATCCAAAATCTTTTACCGATCACCTCAATGTTTACGATTGCTCCAAGGTAAGCGACGGGGCTTCCGGAATAGCCGTGCTTAGCGAAGACGGCCTGAAACGTGCCGGCATTGCCTTAAGTGATGCCGTGGAAGTAGTAGGGTGGGGGCATGCCGTCGACGATATTACCGAAGATCCTCCCCAACTGACAGTTCTCACCACCATTCGCGAAGCAGGCAGGCAGGCTTTGGCCTCAGCCGGGATCACCATAGAGCAACTCGCTACCGTTGAACTCCACGACTGCTTTACGGTAGCCGGTATACTGGGTGTGGAAGCGCTGGGATTTGCCGAACATGGCAAAGGTGCCGATTTTGTTGCCGCCGGCAATACCGCCCGCGATGGCAAAATCCCAATGAATACCACCGGCGGACTTATTGGCTGGGGGCATCCCACCGGAGGAACCGGGGTACATATGGCCGTTACCATCTGGGAACAACTCACCAGCAGGGCAGGACTGAACCAGATAGCTATTTATCCTTCCCGTCCTTACGGTCTGACCATTAATATGGGTGGAGACGATAAAACGGTGGTGGCAATTGTGTATAAGAAAGCGGAATAGAAAGCTTATTAATGATAAAAGCCTCCCAAAAGGAGGCTTTTTACTGCATTTTGAGGTTTCGAGCGGACCGGAATTTTTATAGGTTTTTCAATGCTTTTGGATGCGATTGGTTAACAATTGGTAAGTACTATTTATTTTTTAGGTCTTTTGATTCTTCAGTATCGAACTTTTCACTGTCATTTATTGCTTTGAGGATCTGATTAAATTTATCAGAATCAGAATTTTTAAGCTGCTCATAAATTAATCTTAAAAGTGATTTTTTTGTTCTAATAATATCCTGCAATAATTTAATATTTTCCTCTAGATCTTGATTCCTAATATCAAGTGTTACGTTTTTAGCAATCAATTCTTTATTATTCCAGTTAAATGATTGTTCATCAAAAAAAACTGAAACAGGCACATCCAATGCTTCAGCAATCTTTTCAATAGTAATAATTGTGAGTGTTTTTTTCTCAATAGAGGAATATAGACCGCGCTTTGTCATTCCGATTTTATCAGCAAGCTGCGGAATTGACAATCGTTTGTCTGTTAATAACGTATTTATCTTATTGTAATTCAAATCATTAATTTGTTAGTAAATTATATTACACTTTAAGTGTAATATATTACACTATTATGTTATATTTGTAACCGTAATTTAAATACATTACACCACAAAGGTAACTAATTTTTAAATAAAATGTATCCATTATGGCAAATTTACTGATTACCGAACCGGCTGAATTGAAATCATTGATTAAATCAGCGCTTCAAGAGTATGACCTGGAAAAGAACAGAGACAAGGGGGAAACTCTTTGGACTATTAACCAGGTTGCTAAACGACTTGGCAAAGCACATGCCACAATTAAAAAACTGGTCTTGACCGGAATTATTAAAACCACAATTGACGGTCTGATAACTGAAGCTGCAATTAACGAATACCTTAAAAAATCTTAATTGCCAAAAGCATTGAGTACCGGAACATTTAACTAATCTCACAATGTTAATTATTCGTCAATGAACGGAATTTATGTTATCCAGGATAAGACCGGCTATGTTTGGGCCGCTACTTATGAAGAGGAAAAAGCAATTGAAATTTGCCGATCCTGCCGGGGAAAAGAAAAAGAAGGATCCACTTACAGGGCAATTCCTTTTTACAGCTGCGAAGGAACTGAAATAAAGGTAATTGCAGGACCTATTGATAAGAAATATTTTACTAAAAGTTAACCTTTTAAATAAACCATAATCCATATCCTGTGAAGCCAAACGAAAAAATTATAGTTCAATTAGTTGAATCAAATATCAAGAAAATTGATATGATTAACTATAAACTTTTACCCTTAATTCATCATGCCGAATATTTGAATGATTTAGAATACAGGTCTTAAAAGAAATTGGGATGGGAGCAGGCTCAGATTATTAAAGGAATATCAAATATTCTAAAAATGTTAAGCTAGTTATGGGAAAATCTGATCAAAACATTTTGACTGCTGAGCTTCAAAATGAATCACCAACAGAAAAATACTATGCAGCTCTCAAAGCTTATGTTTGCCTGAAAAAGAGAGGTGATATCTGGCCAATGTTACCCCAAAGAGCAGATTCACTCATTGGAAAAAAAACAGTGAAATTGCGTACTGGCTGTTTTTTGTTGGCAGTTTATGACTCCCAAAAAAGAGAAATTATTAAAACTCCAAAATCATAATAATTATGGCAGATAAAGAAATATTTGATTGTGAAAAAAAAGCAATAGAAAACGCAATCAATGCTTATACACTAAAATACAGCCAGAAAGGTAGGGCATTAGTTGTGCCTGGTTTAAAATCTTCAAAAATTGGAAAACGTTATATCATATTAAAATCCGGGAAAGTGCTATTGGCAGTTTATAATTATACTTCTGGCCAATTCCTACCACTTACCGCTAACCGTATCCGAAAATATTCTAAACAATGTAACCACGCTCCCCTGGAGCCTTAAACCAATATTTTATGTTTCAACCAGATCAAAAAGTTATATGTATTGATGCCAGTACTAGAGGTAATGGAGATACAGACCTTCAAAAAGATGCTGTTTACACCGTAGAAAGGGCAACCACTTGCGTTAATTGTGGAGCCGAAAAAGTTAATTTGAAAGGTGATTTTAATCATTTACCACACCTATGCACTTGTGGCTATACATCGTACTTAAGAACATACTTTGCAGATAGATTTAGGCCATGTCATCTGAAAGTAGTTTAAAATTAAAGCCCTGGTATTAACCAGGGCTTTAATGCTTTTTGGCGAAGCAAATTACTAACAACAAACTATTTACAACTATGGAAACCCCTGCAAAAGTACAACCTAATCAAACAGAAGTCAATACAACAGTTGAAAATCCCGTTTCAGAAACCACTAAAACGGTAAATAAAGAATTCTGGAAAGTAGTGAAGGATTCAGACGATAAACCAACAGGGGTTAAAATTGACCATGAAAAGTATATTGATTTTATTAACTCACTTGGATACAAAAGGTTTGATCAGGGTAACGATTTTTTCTTTGTTCGGATTGTAAATAAAGTAATTGAAGAGGTTACTAAGCACAAAATGAAAGATTCTGTAATACAATATGTTAAAAAACTACCTATTGATCAGAAAAACAAAGGATTACACAGTTTTATATTATCGAAATTTTATACTAGCCCGGCACTATATTTTAGTGAAACAAAATTCAGCTTGTTAATGCCTGAGCCAGATATGGTTATGAATGAAGATACAAAAGATGAATGTTATATATATTATAAAAATGGTTTTGTTATTTGTACTGATACCGGATATGATTTAAAGCAGTACAGTTTATTAAATAAATATATCTGGAAAAATCAGATAAAGGCTAGGGATTTTATGAAGTATGATCCTGATGGAATGTTTTCAAAATTTGTTTTCAATATTGCCGGTAAAAAAGAAGATCGTTTTAAGGCACTCAAAACACTTATAGGGTATAGTCTTCATTCCTACTTTGAAACAAAGCTGAAAGCCATAAATTTAACTGATAGCACTATTTCTGATTCAGCTGAAGGCCGGACCGGAAAAACGCTTTTAGGGCATGGAATTGAGAAAATTAAAAACCTTTGCGAAATTTCAGGTAAAGACTTTGATCCTACCAATAAACATAAGTATCAAAATTGCCGGTTAGATACTCAAATTGTATTCCTTAATGATATTAAAAGGAATTTCAGATTTGAAAATTTATTCAATGATATATCTGATCATATCACTGTTGATCAGAAAAACATGCAGCCTTTCAATATTAAAGCTAAAATGCTTATATCCTCAAATGATACATTCAGGGTTGATGGAGGTAGCGCAAAAGATCGTTTGATCGAATTTGAATTAGCTGATCATTACAGTAATGCATACAGCCCTTACGATGAGTTTGGGCAATGGTTTTTTACTGAATGGAATGAGTTGGAATGGCTATCATTCGACAATTTTATGATGACTTGCATTTGTGATTATCTGAAACATGGATTAATTGAGGCTGAAGATATTAACCTGGGTAGAAGAAAACAGATTGAGCATACAAACCCTGATTTTGTTGAATGGATGAATGATAAAATTGAAAGTGGAGGGATAAAACCGGAAAAGGAATATGATAAAAAAGAGTTACACACTGATTTTTTAGAGGCCTTTCCTGAATATAAGGAGGATAAATGGCTTAAAAGACAATCAAACTTTACCAGGTACTTACAAATATTTGTAAGTACTTCAGATACTTTCAGCAGCAAGACGGATGAAAGAAGAGGAGGAGGACTTTCCTTTATTAAGTTCCACAAAAAGGGATATAACAAATTAACAGAAGTACAAGAAGTGCTTCCGTTTTAAAAAAAAATCAATGAAAAAAATACAAATTGCCTTAAAATATGAAAAATACAACTGTATACCTCTTTATATTATTTTTTTATGCACTTAATGCACTTTAGAATATAAATATAAGAATATGAATAAGTTAAAAAGTACGCAAAATGAAAAAGTAATAATGCACTCAATGCACTCAATGCACTATTTTTTTAATGAAAAGTGCATTGAAAAAATGATAAGTGCATCAAAGTGCAAAGAAAAATATACAACAGCATTTTTTAAAACACTGATTATTAATAATATAATGGTAAAAGTGCATTAAGTGCAATAAAAATTGGATTATTATACCCATAATAAAAAATACTCCCTATAAAAAATAACAAAATGAATATAAAAGAGGCTAAAACAATTGATATGGTTGATTTTCTGCAAAAAATCGGTTTTACAGGTACGGTTAAAGGTACCTCAGTTTTATATTGTTCACCTTTCCGAAATGAAAGAACTCCCAGCTTCAGAGTTGACCAGGACACGAACAGATTTAAAGATTTTGGAACAGGTCAGGCCGGTGATATTTTGGACCTGGTTAAAGAAATTTATAAAACTGATATCGCCGGAGCTTTACAAATTTTATCAAATAGCAATCCGGATCAATACCTTTCTTTTTCTCAGGCAAACAGTAAACCAATTGCAAAGGAACCAGGTATTAATATAAACCGGATACAGCCAATACAAGAAATAGGATTATTGAGCTATTTGAGCAAAAGGAAAATACGTTTAGAAACTGCAACTTCATATCTGCAGGAAGCACACTATTCCGTTAAAAATTATGATTTTGAGTTTTACTCTATTTGCTTTAAAAATGATAAAGGCGGTTATGAACTAAGGAACACCAAATATAAAAGCTGTACCAGTCCAAAATATTACACTTCTTTCCTGGTACCCGAAAGAAACGAATTGAATTTATTTGAGGGTTTTTTTGATGCTCTTTCATTCTTGGAATACAACCAGGTTAAAAGCTTTTCTGAAAACACAATCGTTTTAAATTCTCTTTCATTACTGGATCAGGTAATTCCATTACTGGCAAAGTATGCTAAAATTAACCTTTACCTGGATAACGATCAGGCCGGTAATGATGCTGTAAATAAAGTCAAATCCTTGCACCCATGCACAGTCGATCAAGCAAAAATAATTTATCCTTCAAATAAAGACTTTAATGAGTTTTTAATTAACAGTTTGAATAATAGATAATTACTCAAAATGTCCTTTACTACGCCAAAAAAATATTATATAATTGTGCAAAAAGCTAAACATACTCTCAAAAACTCTGAAAACAGATAACAAATAGTAATAACTAAAACATGGAAATAAAGATAAGTGAAACAGTAATCCCGCTAGAAGAAGGCACCAGCCTGCCAACCGTTTTACGCTCTCCATTATTTACAACTTCCGATAGTAAAATACCTGGAAGCTACATATTTAACTTCTCGGTACCTGCTGGCGAAGAAATAAGGCGTTTATTCGGAGAGGCTCAACGGGTGCAACGGGGTGGCAGAGCTACGGCAGAGCTGCCTTATGTAATTATATCGGGTTCACTCCGTTACCAGGGCAATTGTATAGTTACCCAGGCCGATTCCGTTAGCTACGAAATTTCATGCAAAATTAATAATGGGGATTTTTCAGGAAAGCTATCCGGAAAAACCTTGAAGGATCTGGATTTTGGAGGAGATAGGATTTTAACTAACATATTCTCAACTGCTTATCTTTTGAATGGTTTTATGTTCGACCGTGAGCAACAAGGAACATGGACACTCCCATTAACAATGATTGATACTATTGATTTAGATTTTAACTCATCATTATCAGATAGTGGAAATACATTTGTAAGCAACGGAACATATACTATAAAATTTACCTCTATAGTACATATAACCGTTTCCGAAGGATCACAGCTATATGGTTCTATTATCATGTGTATCAAGAAAAATGGCACAGAGATAAATAGTCATACAATTAATGCTGTTGGTTTAGATAAATATGATTATTTAATTTCAGTTGTTTCGGGTGATATAATTGAAACCAGCTTTATAGTTCATAGTTCCGTTAACGGTCCAGCTTCTTTTTTTGTGGTTTCATCACGGGTTTTATACCAAACTGAAAACCTATTTACTAGCATGATCAATTCATTGGGAGATCAGGATAATTTTGATTTTGCTATCTTTCCCATTCATAATAAAGATTATTTTACTAACTTTCCGGATGATGCCTTTATGCTGGATAATACTAGCATAAAAACTTTGTATTCAGAATATTTTCAAGTATTGAATTATTATGCAGACGGCGAATTTCCTTTATTTTTAACAGGTCCCAATGAACAGGAGTATTTTTCTGCTGCTAATCTGTTTACACCGTTCTTATATTTAAAAACAATACTTAAAAAAATTGCAATATCTACAGGCTATTCACTGGTAAATAATCCATTTGATAGTGTTTATTTCAAAAATGCAGTATTGTTTAATGCCTATGCTGAGAATACTTACACATCAAAAGATACTTCAATAGTATATGTAAAACCTACTTTTAATTTATCTGATCATGTTCCGGCCATATTGCAAGGTGATTTCCTTAACTGGATATCACTGCTTACCGGTTATATCCCTATTGTCGACAACAATACATTCACCATTACTTTCATAGATATTAAAAACAGGCATATTATTAGCAATACCAATCCTGTAATTACGTTCCCTGGTATACTATTGCCAAATCCTTTTGTAAAAATAGATCCAGAATATAAGGGTATCAAATTGGAGTTGAAAAAATCAGGATCAGATAAGCGGTTGGATAATATAAAGGAACTAAATGATAAATTGATATATAAGGGCGAAGTTTCGAATATCATTGATCTACCAGTATTGGGAAATAATGTAAATGATATGTACCTGGTAACTGAAATAAACGAATATCATGTATTTCAATATGATACAGTTACTTACACTTTAACTTGGGTTTTCTTTAGTAATAAGTTTCCTCTTATATATGCCGAAGGTCAAGAACCATACTTGCAAATTACGACTGATCTTAGCCCGGTATTATCAAGCTATATGCAGGATGAAACTCCGGGTGCACCCTTAAATCGTTTCTGGAATTTACCACGTACTGAGCAGGCCGGTATTTTAGAAGGGTTTCCAGATAGTTTTTCTTCAGAATATGGTACCCAAGTTTTATTTTATAAGGGTATATCATTAGATTCACAAGGTGATCCATATCCACTTGGTACCTGCCGTTACAATGATTATAGCGGTGATCCTCTTTTCTTCCCGGATCTTAACGCTGAATCACTGTTTACAAACCGCTGGAAAGAATTTCTAAGCTGGATTGCTTATGAAGCAAAGCCGGTAACGTTTAAAGTAATAATGACTTCCGGCCAGCTCAGGCAAATTAAATTCCAGCAGATTTATTACGGGAACGGGTTCAACTTCCTGGTAAAAGAAATACGGGTAAATATGTTGGTCGACGGGCTAAGTATAGCCGAAATGGATATTTATACCTGTTAGTTGGGTTAATAAAAAAATACAATAAACGCTTAATAACCATAGTTTTAAATTAAATTAATTACAAAAACATGAAAGCAGAATTTAAACCTAAAATGATTGGAACACCTGATCAGGAAGCAATCAAAAAAATAACTGATTTGTATTCTGAAATTATTGAATATGCAGATGCAGTTGAATCTTTTATTGAATTTATTTTCAAAGATCCTGAATTCAATAAAATTGAATTTTTAATTGAATTGCAGAACAGTAATCCGGAATTACTTATTCGACAAAAATGGGTAAAAGTAAAAGGTTACTCCGTTCCAGGGATAAGCACTGAAAAGCTTATTGCTAGTGATTTGCTGGATATTCCCAAATATGCAGAAGTTATTGAAGGTTTGGGTGAACTAAAGGAATTATATTCAAAAGCAAAATCTTTAAAGTTCGTTTATCCTTTGGAGAAACTATATAATGAAAGTTTAAATACTTTTGTCCTTACAGAAGAATTTAATTCTCTGTTATTGAATCAGTTCTCAACATTTACCGAGAATGAAAACCAGAATGAATTACTTGATACCTTTACACAGTTAATTGATTCGCTTAACAAACTAGCTAATTTAAATATTATTTCTTGTGAAGGTTTGGATAGTTTGCAGGGTAAACTTTGGGGCTCAGTAATTAAGCCTACTCATTTAAAAACAAATCCTTTTTATCTAAACAGAAATGTGTTTGGCGGAGCCATAAAACACAGGATTTAACCGGGATTACCTTTTTTATAAACTAGAAGCCAGTGTATATAATTGCATTGGCTTTTTCTTTTCATCGGCTCCTGGATGGGATCCGGAAGCTGTCATGCTACGCCTG
>JBAXXB010000072.1:0-17058 GCA_037128115.1 Bacteroidota bacterium | reverse complement strand
CATTCATGTTCAGGAAAAGGTATAACTCGGCTGTTTCGGGGAGATCGCTCTGCAGGTATATGGTAGCCTTTTCGGGATCGAGGCCGCAGGCCAGGTATTCAACAAGCACCTGCTTCACATTGCCGTGCAGGTCGGCTGGCGTAGGATGCGTGGTAAGTGAATGGTAATCAGCAATAAAGAAATAGCAATTATCGGTTTCCTGCATTTTCACAAAATTCTGCATGGCTCCGAAATAATTCCCGAGATGAAGGTTGCCCGTAGGCCTGATTCCGCTTACAACTGTTTGCATAATGATATTTTTTAAGCACGTGGTTCTGAGTAAAATCGAAAAATTTTGCCAAAATGGCAGATTCGAACCTGCAAAATTAGTGATTTATGCTGAATATGCGAAAGTTCGAATACATGCCGGGTGCTAAACCCCGGAGTTTTCACTATCTTTACGATCGAATCCGTTAATTTACTGACCAATGAAGCTAACCTGTAAATTCCGGCTGGCCCTTGCTGCCGCTATTGGCCTTGCCGCCTGTAACCCAACCCACACACCCGTGAAGATAACCAAGCAGGGCGATTTTCCCGCCCCTCCTGTTGCCGCCGTCAGGCCCAGCGTATTTACCGAATTCGGCAACAAACGCACCGATAACTATTATTGGCTGAAGGATAAAAGTAACCCTGAAGTGATAGACTACCTGAAGGCCGAAAATGCGTATTCCGATACGGTTATGAAATCAACCAAAGCCCTGCAGGAAAAACTGTTTGCCGAAATGAAAGGCCGTATCAAAGAAGATGACGCAACAGTACCGCAGCTCGATAACGGGTATTATTACTATACCCGAACCGAAAAGGGTAAACAATATAGAACCAATTGCCGTAAAAAAGGGAGTGTTTCTGCTCCTGAAGAAATTGTATTCGACATCAATAAGATGGCTGAAGGCAAAAAAGCCTATATTTTTTCGACTTTCGACGTGAGTCCCGACAATAAACTGGCAGCCTTTATGAGCAACGAAACCGGCTCCTACGCCGATTTTACCCTGCAGGTCCGCGACTTGACAAACGGTTCCGAACTGCCGCTAAAAATCGATAAAGTACAATCCTTTGTCTGGGGCAACGACAGCAAGACACTTTTCTACACACTTGGCAACGAGGCTCTCCGCGCCTGGAGAGTCTACAGGCATGTGATCGGGAGTACAAAACCCGATGAACTCGTTTTTGAAGAACCCAACGAGCAGTTCGTGGTCAGCCTCGATAAGAGTAAAACCAAGGAGTTTATTTTTATTGTTACAGCCAGTTTTACCACTTCCGAATACCTGTACCTGCCAGCCTCGGAACCCGCTGGAAAATTCAAGGTTTTTATTCCACGGGTAAAAGATGTTACTTACAATGTGTATTCCCACAAGGATAAGTTCTTCATCCAATACAAGGACCGCAGCAACCTGAACTGCAAGGTGTATGAAGCACCTATAGCCAATTATTCCGACCGCGGTACCTGGAAGGAACTGATCCCTCATAGTAAAGACGTTAAAATTGACTACCTTGATGTTTTTGATAAATACCTGGTTGCCCAGACCCGGAAAAACGGGTTGAACGAAATACTTATCATCGACCTGGCAGATGGCAAACATAGGACTATCAATTTCCCCGAACCGGTTTATACGGCTGCCTTGACAGGTACCCCAGAATTTACTTCCACAACGCTGCGTTACCGTTATACCTCGATGAACCGTCCGAATACAATTTATGACTATGATTTTGCAAAAGGAGAAAGTATAAAGCTGAAAGTACAGGAGATCCCGGGCGGTTTCAACCCGGATGATTACACGGTTGAGCGCGTCTGGGCCACAGCCGCTGACGGGGTTAAAGTGCCTATGTCGGTAGTATATAAGAAATCATTGAAAAAGGATGGCTCCAACCCGGCCCTGCTATATTCTTATGGTTCGTATGGTATGAGTTCCGATGCCAGGTTTGTTTCCAGTTTCTACAGCCTGATCGACCGGGGTTTTGTGTTCGCCATTGCCCAAATCAGGGGTGGAAGCGATATGGGTGAACAATGGTACGAAGACGGCAAGCTGCTTCATAAAAAGAACACCTTCACCGATTTTATCGTCTGTGCCGAACAACTACAGTAGGATAAATATACTTCGCCTTCAACAATTGCCATCATGGGCGGAAGTGCCGGCGGGCTTCTGATGGGTGCCGTAGTAAACATGCGACCCGACCTTTTCAATACCGTGGTGGCCCAGGTGCCGTTCGTTGACGTGATGAATACCATGCTTGATGCCAGCCTGCCTCTGACTACGGAGGAATATGAAGAGTGGGGCAATCCGAACGTGGAAGAATTCTATCATTACATGCTTTCCTATTCGCCATACGATAATGTAAAGGCCCAGAAATATCCCAATATGCTGGTTACTGCCGGCCTTAACGATTCGCAGGTAAGCTATCACGAACCGGCTAAATTCGTGGCCAAACTCCGCGCCCTGAAAACCGACGATAATATCCTGATCCTGCATACCAATATGGAATCGGGACACGGTGGTGCCACCGGCCGTTTCGATTCACTGAAAGAAACTGCATTGCAACTGGCTTTTATCCTGAACAGGATAGGGGTTGAGGATTAGGCAAAGGCACTAACTATATAAGAAGCGTTTAATGCTTCTCTTTGGCGTTTTTTCAAACTCACTCGATACCACCTGGAACCGGGTAACCTGCATATAATTCGGGATTTCGAGGTTGAGGTGTTTGCGGTATACTTCCAGTATGGCTTCCAGGGAGCGTTCCTTCATCTTTTTGGCATCCACCATTTCCATGTCGGGATAGATGAGCGCCACGAGTCCTTCTTTACGATCGACTACGATGGATTCCTGGACCAGCGGGAAGGCATTGATGCGGGCTTCAATTTCTTCGGGATAGATATTTTGACCCGAGGGACCCAGTATCATGCTCTTGCTGCGGCCTTTAATGTATAAAAACCCTTCACTGTCCATGGTTCCCAGGTCACCGGTATGCATCCAGCCATCACGGCCTATCATTTCGTGCGTGGCTTTTTCGTTTTTGTAATAGCCTTTCATCACATTTTCGCCCCGAACCAGTATTTCTCCTACCACATTTTCGGGATCGGGAGAGTCGATACGCATCTCGAGCTGATCTACGCAGCGTCCGGCCGAGTTAAAGCGGGTTTCGTTCCAGGGAGCATAGCTGATCAAGGGGCCGCATTCAGTCATACCGTAACCAATGGTAAATTGGAAACCAGCTTTACGTAGCACTTCCTGCACCTCTTCGTTAATAGCTGCCCCCCCGATTACGATCTCATGGAAATTGCCGCCAAAGCTTTCGGTAAGCTTGGTTTTGATTTTTCCCAGGACGAGGGTGTCCATAAACGGGATTTTCATCAGGAATTTAACCTTGGTTTGTTCCAGCACCGGTTTGATCTGTTTCTTGAAAATCTTTTCGATGATTAATGGCACCGAAAGGATGAGCCTGGGGCGTATTTCGGCAAAAGCCTTGAGCAGCAACTGGGGCGTCGGCATTTTCCCTAAAAAGGTGATATGACAGCCGGAAGTAAAGGGATACAGGAACTCGATGGCGCAACCATATGCGTGAGCCAAGGGCAGAAAACTGAGGATATGGTCACCGGGAACCAAGGGCATATAGGTGCGGGAATAAACCATATTCCCGGTAATATTATTGTGTGTCAGCATCACCCCTTTCGAGAACCCGGTGGTTCCCGAGGTGTAAATGATGGCAAAAAGTTCGGTGTTGGGAATGATCTGTTTAGGTAGCTTTTCTTTGCTGAAATCCTTGGTAAGCAAGCTTTTAAACACTTTAATGTGTTCAGATAAATGCTTGTTCCGGGCATACAGGGGAGCGAAATCATCGAGCGAAATCACCGACTTTAGTCTGGGCAGGCTGTCTTCATCCAGTACATCCCAGTTAGCCTTATTGGCAAAGAGCATGACACTTTCGGAATGGTTGATGATATGTTGAACGTCGTTGGGTGTGAAATTGGGCAAGATCGGGACTACCACGGCTCCGAAAGTTACTATGGACTGATACGCTGTGGCCCATTCCGCACAGTTTTTGCCAATGAGTGCAATTTTATCCCCTTTCTTAATCCCACATTTGCAGAAAAGCTTTTGCAGGTAATATATGGTCCGGCCAACCTCGCCATACGTATAACTTTCTGATCCATAGTTAGTAAATACGGTACGATCCCAGTTCTCAAGTATGCTGTTCCATACGAACCTGGTGTAGTTTTCTTTTAACATGATTCCAATCTTAGAATATTCGAATATAATTATAATTTTTGTAAGATGCTCCCCAAAGTGGATATAATTTTCCAAAAAGTTGAACTTTCTGCTGTTCTGGCTATTATTAAGTGATGAAGATCGGCTACTGAAAAGGGATTAAGGTAAGCCCGGAGTCCGGGGGGAAAGAACCCGGATGTGATGAAATGAACTGCTTGTGACAAAGTAACGAGTAAGTTTAGATTGATGTAATCGGCTTTCGGCAACATTTTGCCTTCCTTTGTGTTTTAATTACCCGATTCCGAAAACAACAAGCTATGCAGTTATTCCCCATCCATACAGGCAATTTAAAACTTGACGGAGGCGCCATGTTTGGCGTTGTCCCCAAATCCATCTGGAGCAAAGCCTATCCATCTGATGAAAACAACCTGATAAACCTGGCCATGCGCTGCCTGTTGGTGGTAGAAGGAGATCGCAGGATATTGATCGACAATGGTATAGGTGATAAGCAGGACGAGAAATTCTTCAGTCACTACTATCTGAATGGCAGTCATAGTTTGATGACTTCCCTGAGCGAAGCGGGTTTTGGGCCTATGGATATCACCGATGTTTTTCTTACCCACCTTCATTTTGACCATTGTGGCGGAACGGTGAAGTACAATTCCGGGCATGATGGTTTTGAACTCACGTTTCCGAATGCTACTCATTGGCTTAGCAAATCTCAATGGGAATGGGCAACCAGGCCCAACCGCCGGGAAAAGGCTTCCTTCCTTCACGAAAACATGATGCCTGTTGCCGGAAGCGGTAAACTGAAGTTATTTGATGGCCCGTTTGAGCTCATTCCTGGTTTCGAAGTCAGGATTTTCGATGGACATACCGTCGGGCAGGCTATCCCTTTCATCACCACTGGTGATCAAACCGTTGTTTTTATGGCCGATACTACTCCAACTTCCGCTCATGTTCCCCTGCCCTATATCATGAGTTATGATACCCAGCCATTAATTTCTCTTACTGAAAAAGAGAATTTTATGCGCGAAGCTTCTGCAAATCACTATATCCTGTTCTTTGAACACGATGCTTACTACGAATGCTGCACCCTGGAGGTAACTGAGAGGGGAATTAAAGTGAAAGAAACCATGAGCCTGGAAGAAGCTCTTAAGCAAAAGTAAGATAAACTTGAGCGGGCATTATGTTTCCGTTACATGTAAAATATTGGATCGGAACTACCAGTTAGGTTATGTGTTTTGATCGTTAAATCCTGATCAGCTATCCTGAATTAGTATCATTTATTTCTCCGCAACCGTATATCTCTGTGATTAAGGGAGCAAAAATTGCATATATATGCACAAATCTGAATAATTAACACTTCAGCTCTTCCCGTTTCAAAAATAGTTGTAATTTAGGTTTGAATATCCGGCTCAGTTTTCAGTCACGGATTGTTCCTGAATAGCCTGTCCCACCTCTTTAAAACACATTGCCTTGTACCGCATTGAGTCAAAAATCAATATTCATTCGCCTGAATACCTTGCGAACCTTGAAGCCTACGGGCTAATCATGCAACAATATCGAAACACGCTTAAGGGCGTGGTTAACGGGTCTCCGGCATCCATTGTGAGCCGGCATAAGGAGCGGGGTAAACTGCTGGCACGCGAGCGTATCGATCAGTTGATTGATCCAGGTACACCATTTCTCGAGCTTTCGACCATGGCGGCCTATGGTATGTATGAAAATGGCTTCCCCTCAGCCGGTATTATTACCGGAATCGGGGTGATACACGGACGCGAAGCCATGATTGTTGCCAACGATGCCACCGTAAAAGGCGGCACTTATATTGCCGAAACTATTAAAAAGCATGTCAGGGCGCAGGAAATCGCCATGGAAAATCACCTTCCCTGCGTTTACCTGGTCGATTCGGGCGGGGTTTTCCTCCCGGAACAGGCAAATGTTTTTCCTGATAAGTACGATTTCGGGCGTTTCTTTTTCAACCAGGCTCGTATGTCGGCCGATGGCATTCCCCAGATATCAGTAGTAATGGGTTCGTGCACAGCCGGTGGTGCTTATGTTCCTGCCATGAGCGACGAGGTAATCATAGTGCGGAACCAGGGAACAATTTTTATTGGTGGTCCTCCCCTGGTGAAGGCTGCTACCGGCGAAGAAGTCACAGCTGAGGAACTGGGTGGTGCCGATGTGCATACTTCCATCTCGGGCGTAGCCGATCATATAGCCGAAAACGACAGCCACGCACTTCAGATATGCCGCGACATCTTTTCGACTTTAAAAAAGCCTTCGCGACAGTTCCTGGAACTGATTCCCATTGAAGAGCCGTACTACGATCCTGCCGAATTATATGGCATAGCACCGGTGGATCTTCGCAAACCTGTGGATGCACACGAAATCATTGCACGCATAGTCGATGGAAGCCGGTTTCATGAATTTAAAGCCAGGTATGCACCAACTATCGTTACCGGTTTTGCCCATATCATGGGAATGCCGGTGGGTGTACTGGCCAGCAACGGCGTTCTGTTTTCGGAAACCGCTTTAAAAGGAGCTCACTTTATCGAATTATGTACTTCGCGCAACGTACCTATTTTATTCCTGCAGAATATTACCGGGTTCATTGTCGGCAAGGAATATGAACGACGTGGCATTGCGCGCGATGGAGCCAAACTGGTTCATGCTGTCGCTAACGCAAGGGTGCCCAAGTTCACGGTAGTTTTCGGCGGATCCTTTGGAGCCGGCAATTATGCCATGGCGGGCCGTGCTTACGAACCGCGCCTGCTATTTATGTGGCCGGGGTCCAAGATAAGCGTCATGGGTGGCGAACAGGCCGCAGGGGTTCTGGTCACCGTTAAAGAGGAGCAACTCAGGGCAAAAGGATTAACCCTTGGCGAGGCCGAACGCAATGAAATGCGGAATTCGATTCTGAAAAAATACGAAGAAGAAGGCTCGGCATACTTTAGTACAGCCCGTCTCTGGGACGATGGAATCATCGATCCCGTTGATACACGTAAAATTCTGGCCATGGGGATTTCGGCTTCCATGAACAGGCACTGGGAAGAAACCAGGTATGGCATTTTCAGGATGTAGGGCTTAGCCTTTTCCGGGATCAATAATTGCCACGCGGCACATCCGTGTTTTAATCCTTTATTCTAAACAACAATTATGAGAACATACAGCACTATAACCCTTTCGGCAAACAAAGGCATAGCCGGCATCACCCTCAACCGGCCCGAAATACGCAACGCATTTAACGAGGTGATGATTTCAGAGCTGACGGATGCTTTTCAGTTGCTTGCAAAAATGGAGGATATACGGGTGGTCATTCTTAAGGGAGAAGGTAAATCCTTTTGTGCCGGTGCCGACCTGAACTGGATGCGCGATGTTTCCAGCTATAGCTATGAGCAGAATTATGCCGAAAGTTATCGCTTATCCGAGTGTTTTTACTCCATTTATTCCTCTCCGAAACCGACTATTGCTGTTGTACACGGAGCCGCTATCGGGGGTGCCAATGGCCTGCTGGCCGCCTGCGACATAGCCGTTTGTGACAATGAGACTGTTTTTTCGCTCAGCGAAGTAAAAATAGGCATAGTACCGGCTTGTATTTCGCCATATGTGATAAAACGGGTAGGCGAATACGGGGCGCGAGAACTCATGCTTACAGGCAGGAGAATTAATGGTCCTGAAGCCGAAACCTATAAACTGGTAAATAAATCCCTGCCAGCCGCTGAGGTTGGCGGCTACATCGACCAGATGGTCCAGATGCTGCTCACGAGTGGACCAGCCGCTATTACGCATTGTAAAAATCTGATTGACAAAGTGGTAAACCATATCGACCTCAACGAAGCCCTGACCTATACAGCACAAATGATTGCCGAAATACGTGCTTCGGAAGAAGGCCAGGAAGGAATGGCAGCCTTCCTCGAAAAGCGGGCACCTAAATGGGTCAGCTAAAATGTGCAGTGTTAGAAGAATACTGCGCGGGAACGAATGCCAATTATTCTTGTTAAAAAGCGTTTCTTCCATCAAAACAGTAAAGAAAAATCTAAACCAGTAATTCCAAGAGTCAGCATCCCACATGATAAAGAAACTACTTATAGCGAACCGGGGCGAAATAGCCGTTCGTATCATCCGCACAGCGAGATGTATGGGCATACGCACGGTAGCCATATATTCCGAAATTGACAAAAGCAGCCTTCACCACAGTTTTGCCGACGAGGCATATTGCATTGGCAATTCAGAACTTTCGGAGACCTACCTGAATATCCCGGCTATCATTCATATTGCAAAAAGCAGTCATTGTGATGCCCTTCACCCAGGTTACGGGTTTCTGTCCGAAAATCCGGCCCTGGTGAAAGCCTGTGCGGATGCAGGAATCATTTTCGTGGGACCGGAAGCCCAGGTCATGCAGGTGATGGGCAACAAGGTCGAAGCCAGGCACTTTGTTTCATCCATCGGCGTCCAGGTAACCAGGGGATTATCCGGAGAGGCCTCTGCCATTCTCAGCCAGGTGGATAGCATAGGTTTCCCGGTATTGGTTAAGGCTGCCGGCGGAGGTGGGGGAAAAGGGATGCGGATAGTCGGCGACAAGGAGAGCCTTGCCGCAGCACTTGCTACCGCTTCGCGCGAAGCACTGAATTATTTTGCCGACGGCACCGTGTACGTGGAGAAATACCTCGAAGAGCCCCGCCATATTGAAGTCCAGATATTGGGTGATAGTTTCGGCAATGTAGTTCATCTTTTCGAGCGCGAATGTACCATACAGCGACGTTACCAGAAAATTATTGAAGAAGCCCCTTCCCCTACATTAACCCCTGAACTAAGGGCAAAAATGGGAGAAGCCGCAGTCGCTATCGGGAAAGCCATTAAGTATTCAGGAGCGGGCACCATCGAATTTCTTGTCGATAAAGACCTTGATTTCTATTTCCTCGAAATGAATACCCGCATACAGGTAGAGCACCCCGTTACCGAGCTTACTACGGGCATCGACATTGTGGAGGAACAGCTCTATATCGCATCGGGTGAAATACTCAGGATGAAACAGGAGGATCTTCATCAGACAGGTCACGCTATCGAATGCCGGATTTATGCCGAGGATCCTTCCAATAACTTTTTGCCTTCCCCGGGCTCACTTTCCCTTTATCAAAAACCTGAGGGCGATTTTATCCGGGTGGATGACGCCATGAGCGAACCTTACCAGGTTAGCAGTTTTTTTGATCCCATGATCGCTAAACTGATCACGCACGGGAAAACCCGCGAGGAAGCCAGCTCCCATATGCTTGATGCCTTGCAGAATTATGGCATCCACGGGATAAAAAACAACATCAGCTACCTCTATGCAATACTAAAAAGCAGTCCTTTTATCAATAATACTATTTCCACCCGTTTTTGTGCCGAACATACAGATGCCTTGTTGGCCGCTATTGAAACCGGGAGAAAATCCATTCCCGTATCCTTGCCCTTAACTGTTGCTTTGGTGAGTAAATCACGCCGAAACCTAACCGGCGCAATTTCACTGCCTGAAAGTGAAAGCACCTGGACCCGGATAGGATACTGGCGTGTGCTGATGCAGCCGGAATTGGAAATGGAAGGTAAGGTGGTCCGTTGTATGATTGGCGAAATAAAAAAGAACAGCCTGAAGGTAGGATTCGAGGGTAACGAAATGCAGGTCCGGTTCGAAGAAGATGAATCCAGGCAACGTATTGAAATACAGTTAAATGAAGAGCCTTTCACCTCATTTGTCTCTCATCCCGAACCCGGGAAAGTGATCCTTAGTTACAACACGCACACCTTCGAAGTGATCCGCAGAGATATTTTACCTGCCCAGTCTGATTTTAACCTGGTTGCAGATTCAGTGGGCGAAGGCGGCAGCAACATCACCTCGCCTATGCCGGGTAAGGTGATTAAAGTTGTGGTAAAGCAGGGAGATGCCGTTTCAAAAGGGGATCTTTTGCTGGTCGTAGAGGCCATGAAAATGGAAAACAACATCCTCAGTCCCGCCGATGCCATTGTTGACCGCATCACGGTGGAAGCAGGCAACCTTGTCGACAGCAATACTACCCTGGTTCATTTATCTCCTCCAAAGCAAACCGAATGACATGTGGTCTGTTAATAGTCCTGTACCTGTTATTTTGACCTTTTGACAGTTTTATTCAAAACACTTCTGCAAATCCGTTTTCCAATCATAAACCATAAAACACTTAACAACATGGATTTTCATCTCACTGAAGAACAGCAGCACATACGGAAAGCCGTGCGTGATTTTGCCGAACGGGTAATTAAACCCATGGCCCGCGAACTGGATGATGAAGGTCGCTTTTCGACCGAAATTACTTTCAGTATGGGTGAACTGGGGTTGTTTGGTATAAGCACGCCTGTGGAATATGGCGGGCATGGTATGGATACCCTGTCGTATATTATTGCGGTGGAAGAACTTGCCCGTGTGGATGCATCGCAGGCGGCAACCGTGGCCGCACATAATTCGCTGGGAGTCGGGCCGCTTTATTATTATGGGACCGAAAAACAGAAGCAAAAATACATCCCTCAACTCTGCACCGGGGAAGCTCTATGGGCTTTCGGGCTTACCGAACCCGATGCCGGCAGCGACTCGAGGGGGACGCGCACCCGCGCTCGTGTGGAAAATGGTGAGTGGGTGATTACCGGTTCGAAAATATTTATTACCAACGGTGCATCTGATATTTCAGCCGGCGCTACCGTGCAGGCCGTCACGGGCGAAGTTGATGGCAAAAAAGAATTTACCACCATAATTGTTGAAAAGGACACTCCCGGTTTTACACGCCGTGCCATGCATGGAAAAATGATGTGGCGAGCCAGCGATACTGCCGAACTATTTTTTGACGAATGCCGGGTTCCTTATGAAAATGTGCTTGGTAAGGTAGGTGATGGATCACGTATCATGCTGAGTACGCTCGACAACGGGCGGCTTTCGATTGCGGCCATGGGCCTGGGCTGTGCCCAGGGAGCCTTCGAAATGGCGCTTGCCTACGCACAGGAGCGCAAGCAATTCGGCCAGCCTATCTCCAAATTCCAGGCCATCAGTTTTAAACTCGCCGACATGGCCACTAAGATTGAACTTGCCCGGACCCTGCTATACAAAGCCTGCTGGCTCAAAGACAACCACCTGCCTTTTGCCAAGGAAGCCGCCATGTCGAAACTCTATTGCTCCGAAATTGCCAAGGAGGTAACCGACGAAGCCGTCCAGGTTCACGGCGGTTATGGCCTGATGAAGGACTACCCCATTGAGCGCTTCTACCGCGACCAGCGTTTGCTACAGATAGGGGAGGGGACTTCAGAAATACAGAGGATGGTGATTTCGAGGTACATTGGCTGCTAGTTTATTAAGATAAAGACTCCATGAGAAAATGGAACCGGCAAACTCAATGTTGCAGAGATTTGTATTTTTGGTTTACACTCTGAATCTGGTGTAATGTTATTATGATGAAAGAGAATTATAAACCTGGAAAGTGACCGTGATGTATATGTATGTTTGCAACAATAATATTGTTGATAAAGAGTAGGTTACAAATCAAAAGGTAGTCTTCTTTTTTTAGGTTTCTCCACTTCTTACCCCTGCTTTTCATCAAACCAATGACCAACCCCCAACTCATCCGCCTTACCGAAACTCCCCGCGATGCCATGCAGGGCTGGCCTAGGCCTGTTCCAGCAATTATCAAGGCTAAATATATTAATGCCTTGCTGAAGGTGGGTTTTGATACCGTGGATTTCGGAAGTTTCGTTTCACCAAAAGCCATCCCCCAGATGGCGGATACGGCCGAGGTGCTTGAACTCCTGGATATTTCGTCCACCCGCGCAAAGCTGATGGTGATCGCAGGAAATAGCCGTGGAGCGCTGAGTGCCGCCTCCATGAGCAAGATACATACCATTGCATATCCATATTCCGTTTCCGGAACGTTTCTCAGGCGCAACCTGAACACCAATCCCGAAAATGCCTGGAAAACTATGCTGGATATGAAGCAAATCTGCGACAATTCAGGAAAGGAGATGCGTGTATACCTGGCCATGGCATTCGGCAACCCTTATGGGGATGAATGCAATGATGAACTTGTTACCCGGGAAGTCGAAAAACTGAGGCAAGCCGGGATTCAGGACCTGGTTTTCTCTGACATCACGGGAGAGGGAACTCCCGAAACTATAGGCCGGCTCAGTTCTGTTCTTTTGGCGGAATTTCCTGATCTGCAGCCGGGAATTCACCTGCATACAAGGCCCGGGGACTGGCAGGCTAAAATGGAAGCGGCCTGGAATGCCGGTATCAGGAGGTTCGAAAGCGCCCTGGGTGGATATGGAGGATGCCCTATGAGCGGGTACGAATTACTTGCTAATATGAATACCCTTTACCTTGCGGAATGGTGTATCCGGAAGCAGTTACCTTCCGGGCTGGATATGGAGGCCCTGGTCAAAGTGCAACAAATTCTACCTGAGGTGTTTAATGCGTTTTCTTAATCTATATTTTATTGCAGCAGGCACTCATCCCGGTATGACCTTGGTTTAGTAACTTTACGGCCTGCTATTGAATGCCTAAAAGACTAACATCATGCTAAGACAAAATAACACCGGAACATTCTTCCTTGCCGCCCTTCTTCTTCTTTTAAACCATTTCGGCTTAGCTCAAAACCCGGCTTTTTCAACCTTTGATACCACGCGCTTCGGAAGCAATGAACAGCTTGGTAAATATATGGATATCAATGGAATAAAAATGTATTATGAGATCTATGGTCAGGGTGAACCCCTGCTCATGATACATGGTAACGGCGGATCCATCAGTAGTTTCATGAACCAGATTCCATATTTCTCCAGGAACTATAAAGTGATCGCAGTCGATAGCAGGGCACAGGGGAAATCGCTGGACACAAAGGATTCGCTGAGTTTCGAAATGATGGCCGACGACTTCAGCGCTTTGCTGGATGCACTCAACATCGATTCGTGCAATGTGTTGGGTTGGAGCGATGGCGGTATTAACGGATTGCTGCTTGCCATACGGCATCCCGAAAAGGTGAAAAGACTGGCTGTAACCGGTGCAAATCTTTGGCCCGACAGCACGGCGATCAGCGCTGCTGACTATGAATGGGGGCTGAATTATTACGATACTCTGGGTAAAATGCCCCAAACAGCCGACATCATCCATACCCGCAAACTGGTAAAACTGGATACTTTCGAACCTCATATCAGCCGGGAACAGTTGCAGCAAATCCGATGTCCGGTGCTTGTCATTGGTGGAGATCATGATATCATTCTCACTAAACATACTCTGTATATTGCAGAGTCCATTCCCGGCGCATATTTATGGATACTGCCCAATTCGAGCCATTCAACGCTTATTGATTACAAGGATCAATTTAACAAAACTGTGGGTGATTTTTTTACAAACAGGTTAAAGAGATAATCAGGGAAGCCAGTCTGCAGGAAATAAAGCAGTATCGGGGAGATAAAAAGAAAAATGTTGTACTTTCATATGCAAAATCAGAGTTATGAATAAGGTTGTAAAAAACGCTGCCGAAGCCATTGCCGGTGTAAAAGATGGAATGACATTAATGGTAGGCGGATTCGGCTTGTGCGGAATTCCCGAGAATGCCATAGCGGCCCTTGCCGGGAGTGGAGTTAAAGGCTTGACCTGCATTTCGAACAATGCCGGTATCGACGATTTTGGTCTTGGTATATTGCTTAAAAACAAGCAGGTACATAAAATGATATCATCCTATGTAGGTGAAAATTCCGAATTTGAACGGCAGTTACTCTCGGGTGAACTCGAAGTGGACCTGATTCCTCAAGGCACTCTTGCCGAGCGATGCCGTGCCGGGGGAGCAGGAATACCGGCATTTTTCGTTCCGGCAGGAGCCGGCACCGAAGTTGCCGACGGCAAGGAGATACGTATGTTTGAGGGTAAACCCCACCTGCTTGAAACGGCCCTCGAAGCGGATTTTGCATTTGTAAAAGCATGGAAAGGCGATACGGCAGGTAACCTGGTTTATAAACAAACCGCCAATAACTTCAACCACCCCATGGCGATGGCCGGTAAAATAACGGTAGCCGAAGTGGAAGAACTCGTCCCTGTCGGCACGCTTGATCCGAATTTTATCCACACACCAGGCATTTTTGTACAACGGATCTTCCAGGGAGAATCCTTTGAGAAACGGATTGAAAGGGTAACAGCACGACAACGGGAGGTGTGAAAGGCGACAGGAATACAGGGAGACTCCTTGGCCAGCAGCCGGGGGAGCGATAAACTGCCCGTAGCATTGCCTAATCCACTTTAAACTATTTAGCAATTAACCAATAATTATTTCCAGCAATGGCACTCACCAAAGAACAAATAGCTCAACGCATAGCACAGGAACTCCGTGACGGGTATTATGTTAACCTCGGAATTGGCATTCCAACCCTGGTTGCCAACTATATCCCGGAGGGAATGCAGGTAATCCTCCAGTCCGAAAACGGTATTCTCGGAATGGGCCCTTTCCCTTACCCGGAAGAAGTGGATGCTGACCTGATCAATGCCGGCAAGCAGACGGTGACGGTGGTTCCGGGGGCGGCATATTTTGATTCATCCATGAGTTTTGCCATGATACGCGGAGGTCATGTGGACCTGACCGTGCTGGGCGCATTCGAGGTTACCGAACAAGGCGACATAGCCAGCTGGAAAATCCCAGGCAAAATGGTAAAAGGCATGGGTGGTGCCATGGACCTGGTAGCTTCGGCCCGCAATATTATAGTCGCCATGCAGCATTGTAGTAAGGATGGGGAATCAAAGCTACTCAAAAAATGCAGCCTGCCCCTGACGGGAATTAAATGCGTAAGACGCATAGTTTCCGACCTGGCAGTCATTGATGTAACCGAAGACGGATTCCTCCTTATTGAAAGAGCTCCTGGTGTAACGGCGGAAGAAATCATGAAAGCCACCGAAGGCAGGTTAATAGTTGAAGGGGATACCCCGGAAATGACGTTTTAACAACTTTTCGAAGTCCATTATTTCCCAACTTCAGCTATGTTGCTGGTATACAAGTTTATATTCTGTTATCTGAAAGCACGGCCTCCTTTTATCTGTATTATTGTCTTTTTTTGACACGTTACAAAAGGAACATGCTAATTTCGCATAAAAATTAATTAATGGAAAACTTTATAGCTCACAATCCTACCAGCCTGCATTTTGGCAAAGGTGTTATTGAAACAATCGGTAAAACAGTACAGCCCCTGGGCAAAAAGGTACTTCTTGTATATGGAAAAGGATCGGTTAAACGCTCAGGACTATACAACCGTATAATAGACCAGCTTAGCCAGGCAGGTGCCACCGTATTCGAATACGATGGAATACAACCCAATCCCCTTGTGGAAGATGTTGACAAGGCAGCAGCCATAGGCCGTGAAAACGGGGTGGATTATATACTTGCTGTGGGTGGTGGAAGTGTAATTGACTCGGCAAAAATCATTTCGATCACTATCCCGGTTGAACATTCGGCCTGGAAATTCTACGAATACAAGGCTAAACCGGTGAAAGCCATTCCCCTGGTTGCCGTACTTACACTTGCTGCCACCGGTACCGAAATGAACCCCTTTGCCGTTCTCCAAAACCCTGAAACCGGGCGCAAAGACGGCTATGGTTCCCCTTTATGCTTTCCTTTGCATTCCTTCCTTGATCCGGAAGTCACTTTCACTGTGCCGGCTGATTACACAGCATACGGCATTGCCGACCTGATCGCCCACTGCTTCGAAAACTACTTTGGCAAAGGCGATTGCAGCCTCAGCGACCGGTTTATCACCGCTATTATAGCCGATGCCATGGAATGGGGCCCGAAGCTGATGCAAAACCTGCATGGATACGACGAACGCGCCGCCATTATGTACGATGCCACCATGGCGCTCAACCTGATGACGAACAACGGCAAATCAGGCGGCGACTGGGGTGTACATGGCATGGGGCATATTCTTTCCCTGTTGCATGGTGTGCCACACGGGGCGTCCCTTTCAATACTTTTCCCGGCATGGATGAAACTGTTGAATGAGCGCGCGGCACATCAAATTTCGAAACTGGGTACTGAACTGTTTGGAAATGCTGATGTAGACCAGACCATTGCGCGTTTTGAGGCATTTTTTACCCTTATTGGATCGCCTGTTAGTCTAGCGCAGGTGGGAATCGGCGAAGATAAATTTGAAGAGATCATACAGTTGATGATCCGGAATAAAGCCGAAGGTGGCAATTATAAACTGAACGAAGCCGATTACAGGAATATCATGGAATTTGCCAGATAATAAATTTATTTGGAGGGGGAGTAGAGGTTTGATTTTCGGCTATTGAGCCTAGTATTTCGGCTCTCTCACATTAAAATTTTAAACAGTTACTCAGTAAAACGTCAATCTGTGTCCTGCAAAATAAAAAACCCCGGTCCAAAGGCCGGGGTTTTCGTATCTGTCAGGCAGGAATAGAAGACTATTCTTCTTCTTTTTCCTGGTCTTCGTAAGCTTTAAGCAGAGTGGTCTGAACATCTGGCGGAACCTGTGCGTATTCGCCAAAGGCCAGCGAATAAGTACCGCTGCCGGAAGTGAGGGAGCTGAGTGCCGTTGAATAACGGTTCATCTCTGCAAGGGGAACTTTTGCCTTGATTTTCTGGTAGTTTCCTTCACTGTCCATGCCCATGATGATGGCACGACGTCCTTGAAGGTCGGTCATGATATCACCCATACGTTCGGCCGGAACCATCACTTCTACGTCATAAATCGGTTCAAGGATTTTCGGACCGGCATTTTTGAAAGCTTCCTTGAAAGCCTGGCGGCCTGCAAGTTTGAAAGC
>JBAXXB010000071.1:0-17151 GCA_037128115.1 Bacteroidota bacterium | reverse complement strand
ATGGCAGCGGGTCGTGAACATCCCGTTCCCCGAGATTTTACCCGATGCCACCGCTTCCGCAACATGAACGGCTTCGAGGCCTGTAAAATGGGGCTTGTTGAATGGGATTTGCATGCTATAACGGGTTTTCAGGTGGCTGACAGGGGTCAATCTGCCGGCGTATGTTCATGATGTGCTATATTTTTATACTTTTGAAAGCGCAAACATCATTGGATTATTCCGGTTCAAAAGTAAACATTTGCCGGTAAAAATTTACTCCTTTCCTATTTTAACTTCTCTTCATGCCGTCAATCCCTGATAAACAGAAATTAGAAAGCCTCAGGCTGTTTTTCATTCTTGGCAGGCCACGCTCGGGCACAACTCTTCTCCGCACCCTTTTCGAAGCCCATCCCAATATCGTCACAGCTCCCGAATGCAGCTTCATTATCAATATGGAGCCGAAATACGGGAGGATTAAAACCTGGACAAAAGAAATCCTGGGTGAATTTTACGAAGATCTCCAGATGAACCCCAAGATCAGGAACTGGGACCTGGACAGGGAAAAAACACTGGAAAGCCTGATGTGCTGTGAAGGTGAAAATACCTTTCAGAATATCTGCAAAGTCATTTATCTCAACTATGTCTCGGTTTTCGGCAACGAGGAGATTGTGTGGATAGCCGATAAAAACCCGGTATACGCTACCTACGCGAAAAAACTGATGAAGATTTTCCCGGACTCGGTGTTCCTGCATATTACCAGGGATCCCAGGGATAATATGCTTTCTATCAAAACCTTCGAATTTGAGGCCCCCATACCGGCGCTGCTCGCTTTCAGGTGGAAAAATTCGTCCACTAAGTTATATAGCTTGCGCAAAAAATACCCCGAAAAGTTCTTCCTGATCCGTTACGAGGACCTGGCTTCGGAACCCGCTAAATACTTCCCGCTTCTCTGCGATTTCCTGAAAGTCCCTTTTCACAAGGAGGTCTTCGAATTTTACAAAAAGACTGACGAGAGGATCATCGGCAAAGTGGAGGTAGGTGCCATGAAATTCCATAAGGGACTGCTGTCGCCTATTAATACAGGAAAACTGGGTGTGTGGAAAACCCAGCTCCCCGACAGGGACGTCAGGATAGCCGAGACAGTGATAGGCAAATGGATGGAACGCTATGGCTATGAGCGGAAATATAAGAAATTTGACCTCGGTATATGGGTGAAATCGATACCATGGATGATATATGCCCGCTTACTATACCTGGTTCGTGACTTTTTTGATGTGATGCCCTTCAGCCTTCAGATTAAGATCAAGAGTAAAGGTCCTGTGCTGGCTAAATTCGCCGGCAGGCATATGAAAAAGGCAAATAAAGCCTGAAATCCTGCTTTAATCTGTGTTTTGCTGAATGTTGTTCTGTTCAATCAGGCTGTTAACCAAGATATCTTAATTCCTACAGTTTCTCGACTTACGTCTCATAATAGTAATAATCAAGAAATTTAGACTTTACTCAAATAGTCTCTAATTTATAGGTTCCTATGTCCAAGCGAAGCATTGCCAAAGATATCACGGGTGTGCTCGGGAGCAATGTGTTTGCTGTTTTAATCGGTTTCCTGATCGATGTGGTGATTTCGAGGCAACTCGGACCCCAGGGCAGGGGATTGTACGCTTCAGTACTCGTGGTGCCTCTGCTGGTAGTCGGCTTTATGATGATGGGAGTGAGGCGGTCGGCAGTCTTCCATATCGGGAAACAACTTTACAGCGACGACCGCACCGTTTCCGGTATCATGCAGGTGCTGCTGATTACCTCGGTGTTGGCCATGCTGCTCAGCGGCCTGAGTTTTTTGTATTTCAAGCCCGAAGGTCTTTCACTTCCTATGGTTCTGCTGGCCGTCGGATCCATCCCGGTGAGGCTGGTGCTGAGTTATGCCGGCGGCGTTTACCTGGGTAAAGAACAATTCAGGCGTTCGAACCTGTTGAACTGGTTGCCCTTGTTCCTGAACCTGGGAGGCGTGCTCGTGTTTGTGGCCGTGCTGCACTGGTCAGTCACAGGTGCCTTGCTGGCGCTGCTTCTATCCAATTTCCTGGTGGCTCTTATGTCGCTCAGGCATATCTTCAGCGAATACAAAATCTCCTTCAGGCCGGATAAGGAAATCATGGTCAGCCTGGTCAGGCTTGGGGTTGTATACGCCTTTGCACTGCTCATCATGCAGCTGAATTATAAAATTGATATCTTGCTGTTGCAGAAACTTTCGACCCTCGACCAGGTGGGTTATTATTCGCTTGGTGTCGCAATCAGTGATAAACTATGGCAATTGCCTACCGCAATGGGCGTGGTTGTGCTGAGCCGTACCGCCAATATGCAGGACGAAGCCCTGCTCAACAAAAGCATTTCCAGCCTTCTCAGGGTGTCGTTTGTACTGGTGCTGATCGCTGCCGTAATTCTCTGGTTTGTGATCCCGTACCTTCTGCCTCTGATATTCGGGGGTAAGTTTATACCGAGCGTTGATGTGGTAAGAGCCATGCTTCCAGGCATCGTGATTTTTGTGCTTCCGCGGATACTCAACAGCAGGTTCGCCGGAATTGGCCAACCTAAAATACTGGTCGCCATTTTTGTGCCTGCACTCATAGTAAATGTGCTGCTTAACCTGCTATGGATACCGCTCTATGGCGGGGTAGGAGCGGCCTGGGCCAGCAATGTAAGTTATGCCATTGGAGCAATCACGCTGGTTATAGTATATTCTGTGAAAATGCATGTGCCACTACTTGATATTTTCACCTTCCGGCGAAGCGATTTCGATATGGTAAGCAACTTTGTCAGGAAAAGAATTTTGAGGAAGGTATGAACAACATCCCGGACATAGAGAAAATAAAGCAGACTCCCATGTTTTTCATACTGGGGCGGCCCCGCACAGGTTCAACCCTGCTTCGGACGCTTTTTGATGCTCACCCGGGCGTCATTATCCCAAGCGAATGGCCCATGCTGCTCCTACTGAACCTGCAGTTTGGAAAGGTTACCTTCTGGGATAAGAACAAACTGGAAGAATTTTATCAGGCGCTCTTTCAACCTTTACGAATACCATACTGGTCTATCCGCAACTGGCCAGGATTCGATGCCGGGCTGCTGCACACCAATATTATGAAATGCGAAGGCAGGCATACCCTCGAAACCCTGATCAAGGTAGTCTACTACCATTATAATTCATTTTTTCCAAAAGGGGATATACTGTTTATCGGGGATAAAAATCCTGCCATTTCCAATCACCCGGAAGTGCTCGCACGTATATTCCCGGAAGCGAAATTCATCCACCTGGTGCGCGATTACCGCGACAACCTGGTATCGATGCTGGGTGTGGACTTCGAAATGCCCAACGTGACCCTGCTGACCTACCGCTGGAAACACTCATTCCGGGTTATCGAAAAAGCAGCTGCCAAATATCCCGGGCGCTTTTTACGACTTCGGTACGAAGACCTGGTAAGGCGACCGGAAAAAGAGTTTGGTAGCTTATGCCAATTTCTTGGCATTCCCGAAGATCCTTCGATTTTTGATTTCCATACTCGGGCCAAAGAAATGGAAGCGAGTCTGCCCCCTGATGTATCGAAACGCTATTTCAGCAGCCTGATGCAACCTATCGATGAAAGGAAAGTCGGGGTTTATAAACAAGGACTCACGTCAAAACAGGTTCGTATTGCTGACCTTGTTGCAGGTCGTACGGCCTTGAAAGCCGGGTACCAAAGGGATTCGGTGAAATTTGCCCCGGCGGAATACCTGTGGGTAGCGCCGGCCATACTGTATACAAAGGGGCTGTATGTTATTGGGAAACTGGTGAGCCTTCTCCCGTTCAGGTGGATGCTTTGGTTGATGAATAAACCATCGGTTGTCGTGGGGTTATATACAATGCTATTCAAATCACGGTCAGTGTCTGCACACCCGAAGGGTGTCTGACACTGGCAGATACATCCGCGCCTTACCGCCAGTATTTCCTGCTTCCAGCAATGCCTTTCCGGTAGAGGTAAATGCCGGCATCAGCAATGTAATTTTCGATCTGCTGGGCAATTCCCGATTCATAATCAAACGGTTCCAGCAGCATATATAATTCTTCATCCTTATAAGCTAGTGCTGCCTTTCTTATCTTTTTTCCTTTAGTTTCGAAAAACTCAGGCGTGAGATAGTATAACTGGTTATCAGCATTTTCCTGCCCCTCCGCAAGCGTGTATCCAAGGCTGCTGACGTATTCTATAGCTTTAGGATTGTCGCGGAGCACGTGAATGAAGGATGTTTTCCATTCCAGGTAGTAAAACCCAAGTTCGAGCAGGCAAAGCGAAGCGAGTACCGGAACCAGAGTATTGATATAGGATTCATCCCACAAAAACAGCCCTGATTCGGAAGTGCGGGCTTTCCAGTCCATATTTTTATCGTTGAGCAGTCCTATCTTTTGCCCTTTATACTCTATGATGTAATAGAAGTTTTCGAAGTTATTGATACTTTCGAACCATTTTTGCTGCATTTCGGGTGTTATCTCTTCACGGAATTCCATAAAGCGGCTGACCTCTTCCGAATTGCGTTTCTGACGCACTAATTCCAGGTCTTCCTGCCTGAGTCGGTTTAATGTAATGCCGTACTTACAGATTTTCATTTCAGTATTTTTTTTATCGAATAAGGGGGTTTCTTGTTTTGTACCTGGTAAATCCTCGACAGGTATTCGCCTATCAGGCCCAGGCATAACATGATAATGCTGGTCGAAAACAGTATGGCGACAATAAGTGAAGTGTAACCCAGCGGCACATCGTGCACCATCTTATTAACTATAAAGCGTATGCCGATAATAAAACTCAGCACCGATAATGCGAAGCCTCCGAAAGTCATCACCCTCAACGGAACAGCAGTATAATAGATAACGATATTGGCCGAGAGCTGGAAAAGTTTCCATGTTGAATAACCTGAACGGTGTACGGTCCTTTTCTGGTGTTTCACTTCAGTGAAAGCGATATTACTGGTGTACCAGAGGAAAAGTTCGTCAATATACATGAAATGCTGCTGATGTTTCAGTATGTTGGCAGCCAGGCCAGCCGTTATCAGCCTGAAAGATGAACCCTCTCCGGGGGAGTTTAACAGGTAGCGGGACGATTTTTTAATAAAAAAACTACCCAGGTTCCGCAGTGGGGAATGCCTTTTGCGGCCGAAATAACCATAAACCAGGTCCGCATCTTTTAACTGGTATTCAGCAATCAGTTTGGTGATCTCTTCGGGCGGGATCTGCAAGTCATCGTCAATGGTGATCATCAGTTCGGCTTTGGCATATTCCAGCCCACAGAATACCGCGTTATGCTGCCCGAAGTTTTTAGCCAGTTTTATGGCGGTCACGGTGTCGGGATGCTTTTGTTTCAATTGCACCAGTACTTCCCAACTCTTATCCTGGCTGAAGTCGTCGACAAATATCATCTCGAAACTGAACCCGGCTTTCGCAAATACAGCAGCTGTGCGGTCGTATAACTCGCTCAGGGTCTCTTCGCTGTTGTAAACAGGTACAATTACACTGTATTCCGGATCCATTTTCTGCTTGCTTAGGTTAATATTTTAGGAAGGCTATTTACTGTTGGTTACTGAATGGCGATCGTATTTAACGTTAATGATAAGATGTTTAAGTGAATATTGTGGATTATCCACTTTTAATCGTTCATAAAATGTTTCGTGTAAATCCTTATAAACCTGCTGAAATTATCAGCTAAAGTAGCAGGCATTAATTATCCGCCTCCCAACACCATATTACTCCCGGTCACCCATTTCGAAGCGTCGGAAAGAAGGTAAATGATAGCATTGCTTACATCTGAAGGATCCCCGAAGCCAAGCGGCATCATTTTTTCAAATTTCTCCAGTACTTCATTGCCAATCGTTTTCCCGGAGGCCTCCACCATGGATGTGCGTACAAAGGACGGCGAAACGCAGTTGGATCGTATTCCTTTGGCAGCCAGCTCAATGGAAAGCACCCTCGAATAGGCCTCCAGTGCGGCTTTACTGCTGCCATAGAGCGCACCTCCGTAATAGGGATATTTTGTTGTAATGGACGAAAGGAAAACCAGCGATGCTCCCTTAGCTACTTTTTTCTTCTTCAGCAAAGCCGAAGTCAGGAGTACAGGCGCCATGTAATTGAGCTGCATGACCTGCGAAATGTCGTCAGAACTTATAAACTTAGCAGGTAAATGGCTCGTAACTCCTGCAGAATATACAACTCCATCGAGTAAAGGAAGTTGTTCGGAAATGGAGTTAAAGCTTTCGAAATCAAGCAGATTTGCAAGCAGACTAATGTTTTCACTACCATGTAGAGCAGCCATGGTTTCACTGAGCCTTACCTGATCACGGCCGCTGACAATCACCCTGGCACCGGCAGCACTCATGTCGATTGCTGCCTGTCTCCCGATTCCTGAAGAGGCGCCGGTTACAAATATAGTTTTGCCTTGGAGTGAGAACAGTTCAGTCATAGAACGGCAGTTTTTAAGAATCAGGTTTAAAGGTAACCCCTGGTTTGCATATTCGGACTAACAAAAAAAACGATCAGGTACTCTTACTTAAGTGGGATTTAGAAGTTAAATGTCTTTTAAAGAACACTTTATGATTTAATGCCAGCTGTTATACGTTTTTCATTCCTTTTAGCACAAGTAGGCTGTAATCGTGATCAGAATGTCAGAAGGGCCTTGGCACACTCTCTATTTAGGGCTGTGTTTCACAGCGTTTCACCCTTGTCACCCGTCAATAATCTATTACTTCCGGGCAAACAACATGATCCATTTCAAGCGAAACACTTCCCCATGACATCCCGATGCCAAAACCGCAATTCATCAGCCGTATTTTGTCACCGGAAATTTTCTCGCGCAACCTGGCTACAATGGTTAGTGGAATGGAGGCGGAACTGGTATTTCCAAATTCCTGTATGGTATAGGGCACTTTTTCTTTATCCAGCTTCAGCATTTTTCTGAGCGTTTCATTGATCAGCAGGTTCGCCTGGTGAAAGATGAAGTAATCGTAGTCTGCAGTGGTTTTCGAAGTTTCCTGCATCAGTTTCTTTGCGTTGGGAACTACCTCGCGTAAGGCGAAATTGAAAACTTCTATGCCATTGAGTGCAATCTGGAAGCTGTTACGGTAGATTCCCGGGCCGTATTTCTTAACAGCAAACGATTTTTTGCTGATGAAATTCCGAAGTCCTCCATCGGGTATAATGATGGCATCATATCCTGATCCATCTGATTCAAGGTTAAAATCTATAGGCGCAGCATTTTTATCCAGTTCAAATGCAGTAACCGTGGCGGCATCGCCAAAAAGTGGGTATGTGCTTTTGTCACGGTACGAGGCGGTGAGTGTCGAAATGTCACCGGCAAGCAGCAGTCCTTTTTTAATCCCGCACGAATGCATCATGCTGGCTATAGCCGAGATGCCGTAAACCCATCCGGAGCATCCCATGGCGATGTCATACGCTACGCAGCTATGCGGGAGATTCAGGCGGTCCTGCACAATCCCTGCCGTGCTCGGAATGATAAAGTCCCGCGACTGGCTGACAAAAATCAGGAGTTGTATTTCATTTTTATCCCAGCCCAGGTCACTTATCAGTTTTTCAGCAGCTACAAAACAAAGGTCTGAAGTGGTGGTTCCGGGTTCGGCGACCCTGCGTTTTTCCACTCCCACATTTTTAATAAGCATTTCACGGTCCTTCAGTGAAACCCAGTTGTAGTCGCGGTTCCAAACTTCTTTGCGTGGTGCAGCAGCAGCTATGCCTGCAACCCGAACACCCGGGATGGAGAAAATGGCCATTATAAGCGGCTTTTAATGATTCCGAACAAATCGTTTACCGTTTTCGATTTCTGTATGTCCTCGGCATTGACCGATACGTTATACTCGGTTTTAATGAGTGCTATCAGTATCAGTGCGTTAATTGAATTCCACTCAAAAGCATCACGGAAATTACTTTCGGGTTTCAGCGTGCCAGGTTCCAGGTCTTCGAATTCGGCTTCAATATTTTTGATAAATTCCTCAATCATCGGTTCTTTGTGTTAAAATGCGTTTATTCGTTGCAAATTTAGGCAAAAATATCTGTTTAAGTAAGCTTAGAGCTTTTGTTTTCCGGATTATTCGGGAAATGCACCTGGCCGATTTTTTGTTATTTTTGTATCTGGCGGCATTAAGGCGCATCTTTACTTCAAATGGAACGAATGGGGCTGAAAAAGAAAAAATTACTACTGATAAACCCGGCAAATCAGAAGCGCAGGGGACTGGGCATGCGCAAACTATCGACATATCCCCCGCTCAGCTTGGCAATTATAGCTTCACTGACTCCCGATCACTGGGAAGTAAAGATAATAGACGAGAATTTCGATGCATTCGAATTTGAAGAAGCTGACCTGGTTGGGTTTACTTCCTTTACTTCTACCGCTCCAAGGGCTTATGAGCTTGCTTCAATTTTTCGCGAACACGATATCTCCACCGTGATGGGCGGAATACATGCCAGTATGTTGCCGGGCGAAGCTGCCCTGTTTATTGATGCAGTTGTTGTTGGAGAGGCTGAAAGTGTGTGGGGGCAGCTTCTGCATGATTTCGAGAACAATGCATTAAAGAAAATCTACAAGGGCGAACTGCTGGAACTTGGAGGACAACCCATACCCCGCCACGATCTCCTCAGCAAGAAGTACCTGTTTTCGGCTATACAGACTACACGCGGCTGCCCAATGCAATGCGACTTTTGTTCCGTATCCACCTTCAACGGTTGCCAGTACCGTGTAAGGCCCATACCGGAAATCCTGGACGAACTGGAAACATTACCAACGAAACTCGTTTTCTTTTACGACGATAACATCATTGGGTATGGAACAAAAAGCCAGGAAAGAGCCATCGCTCTTTTTAAAGGCATAGTGGAAAGAAGGATCCGAATTGAATGGCTGGGCCAGGCTTCCATTAATTTTGCCGATAATACTGAAGTGCTTAAATGGGCTGCACGCAGCGGTTGCCGAATGGTATTGATTGGCATAGAGTCGGAAAAGACTGATCAGCTCAAGGAAGCAGGCAAAAAAATGAACCTTCACATGGGTGTGGATGCATATGCCGGTGTCTTTCGCAAAATCCACCGATACGGTATAAGTATTCTTGGTGCTTTTATTTTCGGTATGGACAGTGATTCTGTTCATTCTCTCAGGGAACGGGCTGATTATATCCTTAAATCGAGCGTGGATGCGTGGCAAACAACTATCTTGACTCCCCTGCCAGGAACCGGATTATACGAACGCCTGAAATCCGAGAACCGGATTCTGCATACTAACTACCCGGAAGACTGGAGCCGGTATGATTTTACGGAACCCCTGATCCTCCCGAAACTGATGAGTAATTCCGAACTTTCCGATACTATGCGCGAAGTGTGGACCCGTATTTATAACCGTAAAACAGTAAGAAAACAATTGCGCCGTTCAGTTTGGAATCTGCGGAACTTCAAACATGCCATGTGGGGTTACGTCACCAATTATAATAACTATTGCATGAATTTCGAAGAGAAAATCAGTTCGGAGGACCCGCGATATGCACATTGGCTGGTTTCGGAAAAAGCCGCATACAAACCCTGATCTGATTTCAAGGCAGTTTACTATTCTTTTAGGGAACTAGCGGGCCAGCAAGATGTCCTTTGTGAAACGCTGGTGCCCGTTTATAATCAGCAAGTTATAATGGCCGGGTGGTAATGACCCAAGGTTAAGCTGAAAAGTTGAAGCATTGACCTCCAGGTAGTCAACAATTTTGCCTGCGTTGTCTATAATCGTCACCTTACTTGGTCCAGTTGCATTCTGAATGGGGCAGGAAATATTCACCAGCCCGGCAGAGGGATTTGGGTAGGCTGAGATTTCTGTATTTGTTGCTTTTGGATCTGGAACGGAAGTATAAACGTTGGATAACCCGGTATTGCATTTCCTGACGTTGTACCTGACAGTTGCCAATTCATTGGTTATCACGTTTGTATAGTAAATAAAAGCGCTGTCGCTGAAAACTACCGGTTCGGGATCAACCCGCACAGCCAGGTTGGTGTCGCTCACACGTCGCATCAGCGAATCAGCAGGGTTGGCACCAGCAATCCAGATTTGGGCCGGCAACCCATCCTTGGCGTTTCCCGATTGCGAAGCCATAAAGGAAATATAGGACTTTCCCCCGCAGGTATAAGGTTCGGGTGAGGTAATATATTGGAATGGAATGGCTAAAGGGCTGTCAAATTTGTTATAAAGCACCCATTGGTCCGGTACTATTTCCTGGAAAATTTTCAGCATCCTGTCATTGTTAGTGCGGTACATGAACAAACGGGTGCTTGTGGCAGGGTCGTTCCACATAAATGGAGCGCCTATGGTATCCTCGGAAATAGCAGTAAAATAAGGTAATGAATTTTCGGTTTCTACAAATCCGGGCTTCTTGTATTTATCTGTAGCACAACACATTTGATGTTCACCACGGGCAAAAAATCCGAGTGTCACACCGGGATAAAAATAACTTTTATTCAGGTTGGTATTGCGCACCCAGTGCAACCCATTTCCCTCTGCAGTTTCGTAGAGAAAAAGCGCGGTACTGTCGGAATAATTGTTGGTTGCCATCGAATACAAAGCGCCAGGGAATTGAAACAATGTTTCACATTCCCAGCCCCCGATTACCTGTTTTGCAACACCCGGGTAACGTATTCCACCTATGGTCTGGTTATATACTAGCTCTGTGCCCTGGCTGCTAAGCATCCATTCGGGACCGTTCGAACTGCCTCCGCCGAAAGGTGAGAGGTCGCCTGTAACAAAGGTTCCTTTTCCATCGGAAGGCATATACATGTGGGTCACCGGGTTTAAACCGCTGATCCATAATTTATTGTCATCTGATTTCCAGCAGACAATATTCAGTACAGTGTTGTATTCCGGATCGAATACGCTGGCTTCAGGGCTAACTGCAAGTATATCTTTGGCAACAAATTGTCCATAACTGAAGAAAGAGTTGAATAAGGCTAAGAGCAGCAGGGTATGAGTTCTTTTCAATAGTCTACAAGATTAGGTACTTTAATACTTGAATAAGGCACAAAAATAGCATAACTTTCCGAAATACCAAACCCGGTAAATAAAATATATGTAGAAAACTACATTTGTTTCCGCTTGTCCTGATTTCGTTTGCTGCAAAAGCGGGTAAAAGTTTTAAAAATTGCCATTATCTTTGCACCCGGTTTTTTTTCCATTTTCCAATACAGTTTTACTAACTAGACTCACATGAAAAGCAGGCTTGTATACCTTGATAACATCAAAGTTTTTCTCATTTCGTATGTGATTATGGCTCACATCGCTTCAAGCTACGGGGGGATAGGAGGCGGAAAATGGAGCTATATAGAGCCGGCTGAGACCATGCTTACCAAAATTTCCCTCACTCTTTTTGCCCTCTTCGCCTATGCTTTCCTGATGGGAATGTTTATTTTTATTGCCGGGTATTTCACTTATCCTTCCCTGAAAAGAAAAGGCACAGTAAGTTTTCTCAAGGACAGGATGATCAGGCTGGCTATTCCTTTGCTGATTTACTATTTTGTTATCGGTCCCCTGGTAAAATATATAAGCAGTTCGGCTAAAGGCTATAACGGCACACTGTTCCAGTTTCTTTCGGAATCCTACCATTCAGGCGTTTACGGGCACATAGGCGTAATGTGGTTCGTTGTGCTTATCCTCTTTTTTTCAGTGGTTTATGCATTCTTCCTGCAGCAATTTCCCAATGGCTGGTACAAGCCGAAAGACGATGCTTTACCAGGGCATCTCCAGGTTTTTATCTTTGTGGTGGTGGTAGGTTTGCTCAGCTACCTTACGCGGATTATTTTTCCCCAGGGTGGTGACTTTATGGGCAGCAGGCCGCTGGGTTCCCTGGTTTTTTTCGGCACTTCATTCTTCCTTGGAACTACGGCATCCCGTTATCAATGGCTTGAAAAACTATCATTTAATAAGGCTTTGCCCTGGTTTATTTTTGCACTGGCAGTGATGGTGATACCGGCCATACTGCTGATTATTTTCAAACAGGAAATAAACATAGGCGTTGTTGCAAGGCGGGGTTCCATGGCATCACTTCTTTATGCCTACTGGGAAGTTATAAAAACCTTGGGGACAGGGATGATAGCCGTTGTGGCTTTTCGCAAATGGCTGAACAAACCGGGGAAACTGGCCGAAACACTCGGGCAGAGTGTATTCCTGGCCTATTTCATTCACCCGCTGATTTGTATGCTATACCTGTATGCCTTTTCGAAAACAGAAATGCATGCCCTGCTCAAATTTGCCATCGTTGCTCCGACCGCTCTGGTGAGTACATTCTTTATTGCCTGTATGTTGCGCCGGATTCCTGCCGTACGAAAGATAATCTGATGGCTGACTGGTAAGCCAGCTTGTTTATAGGTTAGGAATAAAGACTTTCTATAAGATCACGGTTGGACTCAAAAAGGGCTTGCCTGTTCAGGTTTCCATCAGCATATAACACCCCGTTGGCAAGGGTCCAGTCACCTTCAACTACCTGGTATTTTATGACCTTGTCATAAATATAGCAGCTGGAATTATAGTCAGATATAGTTTCACCGATCCGACGATCCATGAGTTCCCGCTCATGAGCATTTTCATGTTCACCCGCTGATGGTACAATCAAAGCGACAAGGAAAGACCTGTTATGACCGTAAACCCAGGCCTGTTGAATGAATCCGGAAAGGCAGATTGCTTTTTCAATAGGCCTAGGATCCATATAAAGCCCGGATGAAACTTTAAAGAGGTCTTTCTTGATTCCCGTAAGCCGTAAAAACCCCTGCTGATCCAGGTGGCCGACATCGCCGGTATGGAGCCATCCCTCGTTGTCAATGGGTGAAAGGTCCTGTTTGTAATAACCTGTCATTAGTCCACGGCTTTTTACAAGAACTTCCTGGTCACTCGCTATTTTCACTTCTACCCCGGGCATAGGCTGCCCTACACTGAGCGTTCTGAAGCCGTTGTGGTGGTTAAACGAAACCAGGGGGCCGGCTTCCGTCAGCCCATAGCCCTCATAAATATTTAGCCCGGCAGCCCATAATAAATTCAGGACTTCGGCACGTAAAGCAGCTCCGCCGCATACAACGGAACGGATATTCCCTCCCAGTACCTGGCGAATGTCTTTCAACGCGAGCCTGAAAAGCAGCCTTTTAACTGAAAATCGGCTATTCTGGTTTGAAGCTGTTTCTTTTAATGCTAAAGTGTATGCCCGGCGGGAAATCCGTCCCGGGATACCGGGTTTTTTCAGTATTTCATTTTGAGCAATTTCAATGGCCTTGTCCAGCATCAGGGGCACCACTATCATTGCCTCGGGTTTCACTTCTTTTACCAGGGCCAGTACCGAAGTTATTCCTTCGGTGTAACAGACTTTTATACCCAGGTATTGGAAAATATAGTTGGCCGTACGTTCGAGGCAATGGGCCAGGGGTAGGAAACTCAGGTTCTGGTTACAGCCGCTGAAACGGTCGGAAATACAATAGCTCAGGAAGCTGAAAACATGCGCTTCGTGCGAAAGAACCACGCCCCTAAGGGGAGTGTTGGCCCCTGACAGGTAAATGATTGATGCGGGATCAGCCGGTAGGACTGCTGATTTTAACCCATTCAGCATTTGCAGGTTCTCTGTTGCCGAGTTCAGGAAATCTTCATAAAATAGTGCGCCCTCGGTGCTGTCGAAACTAACAATAACTTCAAGTGGACAGGACTTAACCTGCCGGATCTTTTTAAGGATCCATTTGTTGGATATGAAGGCAATTTTCGCACCGGTTTCGCGGAGAATGCCTTCCAGTTTATTTAATTCAATGGCTTGGTAAAGAGGAACATGTATGGCACCAATCTGCATGATACCCATATCGGCAAAGTTAAACTCAGCCCTGTTATGCGAGATTGTCAGAACTGTATCTCCTTTCCTGACGCCTGCCTGGAGTAAAGCATAACTGGTACGGTTCGCATAATTGATATAATCAGAAACAGTATACTCTCTCCACTTATCGTTGCAAAGTGACGAAAATGTCGTTTCACTCCCGGGACGCGAAGATATCACCTCCAGGAGATCAAAAATGCGGGTTGGTTCAGCATTCATCATGGTGCCGCTTCCTGTTTGGCTTTGGCCTGTTCATTCAACTGGCGGTAATGTTCGGCTTTCAACGTGTCGCCTTTGCGGGCAAAATACCGGGCTAGCACACCTGTGACCTTGGCATTATCGGGTTTCAACTTCGCTGCCTTTTCGAGCCATATAACGGCATTAACCGAATCCTGGTGTGCTAAGTAGAAGGAAGCATTGTTGATATAAGGGAGCACAATGTCCGGTTTGTGACGGATTATTTTTTCGTTCGTGTAAACAGCCGAATCAAGCTGCCCGGTCTTATGGTAGCAGGTTGCCAGGTTCGACAAGGTTTTCAGGTCGTTTGAATCAAGTGATGCAGCCTTTCGGAAATCATTTAATGCGTTCGGGAAGTCTTGTTTCTGGAAATTCGTATATCCGAGGTTATACCAGCCTGCCGCAAACGTGGGTTTTTCCTTTACAGTCCTGGTGAAATATTCCAGGGCTTTGTCGTTATCATTTTTCATCATGGCGTACATCTCGCCCAGGCTGTTCCAGGCTTCAAAATAACCGGGATAAACCTTTACCGTCTGCTCGAGTAGGCCGATGATTTTTTCGACCTGTGGCCCTGTGCCATCTGCATTCTTGTCGTTGTTTAACTTTTCGATCAGTTGGGTGCGCAGGGTGGAGGCATAAATATAATTGGCCTTTGCCGAATTACTAAGGTATTCCATGTCATGCGAAAACAGGCTGAGCTGCGAATTCCAGTCCCGGTTACGTACCACGGTCCTGGCAGTATACGGGACCAGGATGACCAGCACGACCAATATTATTTTTGATATTTGCTTGCTGCTTACCGGCTTATCGGCTGCAATCCTGAACAATCGGAATATCAGGTAGATGACTGCAATGCTAAACCCCAGCGAGGCAATATACAGGAACCTTTCGGCAATAATGCCTGCAGGTGGCTTGATGATGTTCGAGTACATCGAAATCATGGTGAGATAGAACAGTATCGCAAAAGAGAGTATGTGTTTCTCACGGAGTTTTAACAGGGCATAAACAAATAATGCCAGGTGGATAGCCAGCGACAGTATGACCCAGGGATTCGCCAGTCCTACCATAGGAATGACATTATACCCGTAATAAAACAACAGGGGGTGCGGGTAAACCAGTAGTTTCAGGTACATAAGCAGGCAATACATCCCGGTTGAAATATGAAGGAGTAGGTTTTTCTGAAATGCCAGGGGGTTCTCGAAATAGAGCATGGGCCTATTTCCGGGAGGCAGGGTCAGCCGAAGGAAAATCACGGCCGAGATTACAACCAGCATCAATGATCCTATGATGAACAGCAGTTTTTTCGTATCGGCTTTTGTGAAAAAGTAAATAGTGAAAGGGATGGCCGCCAGCAAAGGAATTGTGGAGGTTTTGGTGAAAAAACTCATTAAGAAAAGTATTGCCCCGCCTGCAAGACTGACATACGAATTTTTACTTACGAACCTCATATAACAGAGCAGCGAAAGCAGTGCAAACAGTAAACTCATGATCTCTTCCCTGTTTTTCAGGCTGGCAACTACCTCGGTATGAACAGGGTGTGCAGCCCAAAGCATCGTTACCAGAAACGGGAACCAGATGGAGTATGTAAATAAGAGTTTCCGGAGTATCGAAAAAAGTACCAGCAGCGTAAGGGCATAGAGTAAAATATTAACCAGGTGGCTTACGCCGGGACTTTCGCCGAAAAGTTGGTGTTCAACGGCAAACATTACCTTGGTGAGAGGCCGGTATCCGAAATTCATCATACCACCTTCTTCTGCATTTACATTGATGTACCTTGAACTTAGTATAAGAGGAATGGCTTTTATTCCTTTCTTGACGACGGGGTTGTTGTATGTAACATAAAGATCATCAAGAGAATAACCATTTTTCATGGTATTCCCGTAAAGGATAAAAGCAAAAACAAAAAGCGCAATTTTCAACCATAAGGTTGATTTTGCATACCATGGACTAGGTGTGATTTCTTCCTGCTTCTTAAGTTTGAGTGTTTCCGGCTGGGGTTTCCGGATTATAGTTTTCTTTGCCATATTGCGGGAATGTTAATAAATGAGCGGGCGAACAGCATCCGGTTAGTTAAACTTGTTCGGGTATTCGCCATTCCTGTGTCGGTTAAGCATAAGGTACCTCTGGATTTTCCCGCTTGAGGTTTTGGGAAATTCATTGGATCGCAGCAGTACCAGTTCATCAATCGGGATCCCCAAAGATGTGCGGAACAATGCACGCAGGGTTTGCAGGGTTGCTTCAGCCTTCGATTCGGGTATGCTTGCAACGAAAATCACAATTTTTTCTTTACTGGTTTCAGGATCAGTATACCCTCCGACGGCTACTTTGCCGTAAACAATATCGTCGAGAGTGCCGGCAAGTGTTTCCAGGTCGTTGGCAAAATAGTTCTTACCGTTCATGAAAATAATTTCTTTAAACCGGCCGCTGATGTACAAATATCCGTTCAGGAAAAAGCCCAGGTCGCCGGTGCGCATCCATTCGCCGCAAAAAAGCCCGGCCGTTGCTTCCGGGTTTTTATAATAGCCTGCTGTCACAGCCGGGCTCTTGATCTGTATATGACCTACAAATGTTTCCTCCAGGGGTTCATCCTTGTCGTTAACAATTCGAACTGCTACATTACTCAGGGCAACCCCTACCGCGGATAACTGCCGGGTAGTCTTATGCGATCCCGATGTTACAGGAACCGCTCTTCCGTTCCGGTCAAGTTCCTCCGTGTCGAGAGTCGTGATAACCCGGGGCGTAAAGACGGGAGTAAACGAAACTGCCAGTGTTACTTCGGCCATCCCATACACAGGCATCATGGCATAATCGTGCAGATTGTACTTTTCTAGAGCATGGGTAAATTCTTCCATGATCTTCACAGAGATGGGTTCAGCACCGTTCAGCATTGCTTTCATGGACGAGAAATCCCAGTCCTGGTCCTGCTTTTTCCGTTGCAAATACCTCAGCGTGAGTGCCAGGCTGAAATTCGGGCAACCGGTGACTGCTATTTTTGCTTTAGGGTGTTCCTGCTGGCCTGGGAGGCCATGGCCATCGGGGCCTTCTTCCTGGTGA